>CAYSDL010000024.1:0-19965 GCA_964429875.1 uncultured bacterium | reverse complement strand
GAAAATTTAATAAAGGATATATTAAACTTGGAGTAGATGGACTTCCTCCAAAAGTAATAGGAGAGAGGGTGGTTAAAATTTTAGGAACGAATAAACCCAAGACAAGACATGTTATAACTCCAAAGATTTTTAAAAATTATTTTATTCCAGGATTTTTGCCAGACAGATGGGTAGATAAGATGACTGGAAAGATGCTCGCTTTATTAAAAAAATAACATAATGATCAAAAAGAAAAAATGTGTTAACTCCAATAATGATGTTATTGTGATTAATTGTCATTGCAAATGAGATAAGTGTAGTTTTGCTGAAAACTGTCATGATATTTCTCACATTGATAGATCTAGATGAATAACAATTTTTTTAGAGTAGTTGTATTTTTTAACATCTGAGTGTAAATTTCCATATGAATTTTAATTCTATCTCCAAAACATTAGTTCTTATTTTTTTCACATCTTTATGTGCTGATACATATTATGTCCCTGATGCTAATTCTCTAATTCAAGATGCTATAGATAATGCCTCAGATGGAGATACTGTTCTTGTCGCACAAGATACATATTCTGAAAATCTACTTATTGAAAAAGAAATAGTATTAAAATCAGTTGATGGTGATACTCCTATAATTAATGGGAGTAACCAAACTCTTGGAAATGAAATGGCAAGCACAATAACTATTAGGCCACCAAATTTAGCGACCTCTATTCCTGTAAATATTGAAGTTAAAGGTTTTGAAATTAAAGGTGGTGTAGGTAATAAAATGGACAAAGATATTGCGACACCTTCTGGATCACAAACAATTACAGAGCGTTTAGGTGGTGGAATCATGATATATAATACTTCTCCAAAGATAGATGGTAATTTTATTAATAATAATGGAGGGTTAGGTACTAGTGGTGGTGGAGGGATAATGTCAATTAGTAGTGATGAGGATTGGGATTTTAATAACAGAGATTACGCAATTCCTAATTGTCCCCCTGCTACTGATTCATTATATTTTTTCAATAATACATTTGAAAATAATGACTCAAATATTGCAAGCTCAATTTATATTGAAGGATCTGAAGGACATGAAGGTGTTGATTTAACTAATTCAACTTTTGATATATATAGTACTGAAAATCAAGGAGTTTCTCAGTATTGGGTAGACTCACAAGCTCCTGTTTTTTATAATAATGTAAGTGGAAATTGTGAGCCAATTATAGAAGGGACAGTATATGTTGACCCAGTAAATGGGGAAGATATAGATGGTTGTTCGGGCCATATGGAATATCCTTTTAAAACTATTGGAGCTGCTTTGAAATGGGTTTATCCTACACCAAGCAATCCTATTACAATTTTTTTAAATCCTGGAACTTATAATAATTCTAATGAAGATTTTCCACTTAATGTCACTAGCAATTTAACAATTGCTGGCTCTAGTGTAGAGGAGACTATTATTGATGCTGGAGGAAACTCTCAAGTATTTATTATCAATAATTCTGACAATGTAACTATTTCAGATATGACAATTTCTGGGGGCTCTGGTGATTTGGGTGGTGGTATTTTAATTGAAGAATCTGATATTGTACTAAATAATTTATTAATAACAGATAATGGGGCAGAATATTTGGGATGTGGAATATTTATGGGTAATTCCTCTAGTGAGGTGACAAATGTTACTATTAGTGGTAATAACTTTGGTACGGGAGCATTTTTTTCATGGGGATCTACTCCTATATTAGAAGATGTTATAATTAGCAATCATGATGTTTGTGGTTGCGGAATGATTATTGTTGGGAATCATCCCCCATCAGGTCCACCAACACTAACTAATGTTACAATTCAAAACAATTATTTTGATAAGGGTGGTGGCATGAGTATTCTTAATTCAGACCCAATTTTAAATTATGTTTCAATATTAGAAAATACTGCTGAAGAACATGGTGGGGGTATTTTTATTGAGCAATCTCCAATAGTTACTATGAACAATGTTACTGTTGCTGGCAATTCAGCGCCTGAAGGTGGTGGAGGAATATTTATTCAAACATCTTTAGTCACAATTAATAATGCAACTATTACAGGGAATAATGCAGAAGTTGGATCTGGGATATTACTTTTTAATGGATCATCCAGCAGCATTGTTAATTCTATCGTATGGGGAAATGGTGGAGAGCAATCTATATATTTAGATGATTTTTCTGAAGCTAATATTACATTCTCTGATGCTGCTTGGGAAGGTGAGGGTAATATTAATCAAAACCCACTTTTTGTTAATCCTGATGCAAATAATTTTAGTCTACAATCAAATTCTCCTTGTATCGATTCAGGAAGTCCTGACTTTCCATTGGACCCAGATGGAACAATAGCTGATATGGGAGCATTTTATTTTGACCAGTCAGAATCAGCAGAACTAGGCGATTTAAATGGCGATGCTATTATTAATATATTAGACCTTGTATCCTTGGTTGACGTTATTCTTCAACAAGGACAATATAGTTTTCTAGGTGATGTTAATAGTGATGGTATAAATAATATAATTGATGTTGTTATAATGGTTGGATGGATTTTAGGTGATTAATAAATATTAATTTGATAATATAATATTTACCATCTGGACAATATCTAAAATGTTAATAATTCCATCTTGATTAAGATCTGCATTTATAAGCTGTTCTTCATTTAAAGTATTTAATTCAAAAATATAGTTTATAACTAGAACTACATCTAGAACATTCCAAATGCCATCTCCATTAATATCTTCATTGATATTATTTAATAAAATACTAATGTTATACATTCCTGGAGATAAATTATATAAATCGTTATGTTCATATTCACAGTCAAACTCCAGCTGCCAACCTTCTTCTACACAATATCTAATCCAAATAATATTATTATTAAGATTATAACTTAGCTCTATGCCTGTTCCTAACATAGCTCCATCAAAATTAAATGAATTATTACCTAAGTTTTCTATTAATGGTCCTGTAAGTCCCAATGTATTTATAGGAGTTTCTAGAATCATGGAATGATTTTGTATCTCATTATCTAAAATATATAAAACTAATGAATCAGAATTTTCAAATTCAATGATAGATGTTTGATTTTCTAACCTAAAGCTTTTTGTAGAAATAAAATCAAGTGAATCTTGTTGATTTTTTGCTTCAACCCAATATGCACGGGAAGGTTCATCTAAATTAACATTTACAGTATTAGGATTATCTATCAGCTCAAATTGACTAAGCCAATCACAAACATGATTTTCATCAAAAACAGAATATCCATGGCTGCCTGTAGGATCGGTATCAATCCACATATTTTCATTATACCCATCGAGCAAATCATATAAATCCTCAGCATGTGTTCTATGAGGTTCAGTTACACCAAAATCTAAGTATAAAGGAGTGTGTTGCAAATTATAATGCATGCTTTGAGTTGAATCTGCAAAGTAAACCGCGCTGTTACGATGATATTCAAAAGGGACTTCATACCATTCTCCCCCAAACCATTCAATCATAGAATTATTCCCATCCATTTCAATAGCTCTTCTTTCACAGTCCAAAATTCCAGATGCAGAGGCAGAGGCAGCAACCATTGGCTTTGTTGGATCTAAATGATTATTAGCATAAATTGCTCCTGTAGCACCCCCCATTGATCCACCTACCATATAAATTCTGTTTTTATCAATGTTGAAATTTTCCATCATCCAAAGTATCTCACTTTCAACCATATTTTGCATCCCTTGATGATTATAATTATTAGAAGATCCTCCATAAGGAGATAGCATAATCCAATTACGCTGGTTAGCTTCTTCATCAAATTGTGTGGAATAATTTGAATTTTCATTTCCTCCCCACTGATGAAATGTTAAAAGTAGGGGAGAAGGGGTATTTTCATCATAAAATTCAGGGATTTGATATGAAAATACATCAATTGTATCTTGTTCTTCTACAAGATAATCTGTATAGGTTTCTTGAGAGAAAGAAAAATGTAAAAGAAATAATATAAATATAATTCTCATAGCTAAATGTAATTTGAATTAATATAAATAATAAAGGCCTTTATAAATAAAGACCTTTATTAACTTGGAGGAGCAAAAAACAAATTGCTGTTGCAATATAATAGTATGGTTTTATTTTTATTTAAAAACAATTATTGTAAAAGTCTGTAACATTAAAGCAATAGAATCAATCTAATACAATATTTTTTTTAATTACAAGCATCCAAACACTAGCAAGTAGTGACGAGGCTATACATGATAATAAAATAGCATACCATGCATAATGAAGAGGCTTGTTTAAATACTCAATAAAAATATATGCTACAGTGCAGCTAATTATAATAACCCTAAGGCATGTAATAATTAACATTGGATATGCTTTCCCAAGTCCTTGCATAACTCTACTACAAATCATAGTTAGTGTTACAAGTGGAATTGCAAAAGAAAATATTTTAAAATATTCAATTCCAATTTTTATAATTTTTGTATCATTTGTAAAAACTGGGAAGATGAATTTTGAGGATGTAAAAAAGAATATTCCAAATATACAGGAAATTGCTACTGCATTTTTTAACCCATAGGATATAACTTTATTTATAAGATCTAGCCTTTTAGCTCCATAAAACATTCCAACTAAAGTAACCATACTAGTAGCAATAGATATGATGGGGATAAAAAAGAGATGTTCTATTCTATGAGCAGTTGAATAGGCTGCAATTGCCTCCATTGGAAGCTCTGTCATAGCTAATATTTTATTATAAAAAAATAATCCAATAGACATTATTAGCATAGATAAAGATGCAGGAACCCCTAATCTTAAAATTTGCATTAATATATTAGAATCAAATTTAAATTTAGAAGGACTTATCGTAATATAAGTATGTTTTTTAAATATCATCATAATTGTAAAAATAATAAATACAATTATTTGGCTTATAACTGTTGCTAGAGCTGCACCTTTTATTTGATAATAATAAATAAATATGGGATCTAAAATGAGATTAATTAAGGTCCCAAGTCCAAGGACTTTCATAGGGAGTAAATTATCTCCCTCCCCAGATAAAATTGACCTAAAAAAAATACTCATAATCATAAAAAATGTTCCTATAAGCATAGTGAAAAAATAATCTGAAGCATGCTTCATAATTGAAGAATCGCTACTTTGATACCTGATTATATTTTCACCAAAGAAATATCCAAAAAGAATAAAAAATAAAGATAATATAATTCCTAAGAAAATAATATGGTCTGCAGCATTATCTGCTTTTTCTTTATTCTCTTCTCCAATACTTTTAGCAATTACTGTTGTTGCTCCAGATCCAAGTCCAAATGTAATTCCCATAATTATAAAAAGGGGAGGGAAAATAATACCAAGCCCAGCAAGGGCTGATCCTCCAACCCATTTTCCAATAAAAGCAGTATCGATTAACATATATATTGCCTGCACGCTCATTCCTAGCATCATAGGGATAGATAAAGTCCAAAGTGCTTTTTTTGGATTAGATTTAAATAGTTCTAATTTATTTTTATTATTTTCGATTATTAATCCTGCGGAATTCTTTTTAAAGTTTTTGTATGAAAAATATCATCTGTAAACCCTAAGTTAATATTTATTTTATCAATTGTTAATGATGTTTTATGATTTTTTTGAACATTATGTACAAATAGTTTATTCATAATATAGTAATTTTCAATTTTACTAAATTCTATCAATTTCTTTTTTAAAAGTTCTTTATTTTTATCATATGATTCTTCCATTACAGATAAATAATTATCTTTTGTTACCCAAGTAAGATGGTAACTGTATTCTGAATCTGAATCTTTGGGTGCGCTGATTAATTTATAACATTCCCCTTCATTCTCCCCACCATCACATGAAATATTTTCTTCTACTAAAGTATATTCATATTCATCAATATCTCTATTTGTTAGATCTTCAAAACTAAGATCAGAGCCCATAAAAGAATCTGTTTTCTTTTGAGAAGAAATCCTTCTGAATTTTTTAAAACCTGGGAGCCACATATTCATGTAATCATCTTCTTTGTCATGTTCTATTTTAAGAAATGAAATTCCAAAATCATCCTTTGGTTCTAAAAACCATATCATTTGTTTTTTACTATCATCTTTTGATTTACTAATTAGCTTTGATGTTTTTTTCTTTCCCTTTTTATTAATTAAGATCATAGTGTTCTCAGATTTAAGATCATTGGGTTTTGGTCTTTCCTGCATTTTTATTGCAAGCTCAAGTCCTGTTAAGCCATATAGTGATGATATATAAAAAAGTGTTAAAATTATTTTTAACATGTTAACCTCAAGTTAATTTATTTTTACCAATCTCAATAGCAGAAGCTAAAAGAGTTAATGTCCCAAATGAACATGCAAGCATAGCAAACACCATTAGACCTCCAATTTGGACCATTGGAATAATAGTTGATAACATTAAAGATGCAAAGCTCATATTAGATAGTGCATCCAGAAGTATTGGATGCCCAACATTTTCTATAGTTGTTTTTGTTTTACTTAATTTATTATTCTGGAGTAAGTTTTTATATTCAGAGCAATAATGAATAGAAAAATCAACTCCAACACCAATAATTATTGAACTAAGTATTGCTGTCATATGAGTTAAATCAATTCCAAATAAACCCATTAATCCAAAATCTACAATAACAGCTCCAGTCAAGGGGATAATAGATAATAATCCAAATTTCCATGATTTGAAAAAATATGTAGAAATTAATGCAATCAAAATCACAGATGCGATAATGCTAATGATTGATGATTTTATAACTAAGAAAATGAAATCAGATAAAAATGCCATTACTCCTGATAATTCAAATTTAATATTATTATTTTGAATATTCTCATTTATAAAATTTTGAATATTGATTTTATATTCATTCATTTCTGATGTTGAAAAAGTTTTCATTAATGCAGTAATTACAGCAGTATCATTGTCATCATTTATTAAAGAACTTACATCTGCTCCATCATTCATATTATATAACCAAAATAAATTATTTATTTTTTCTCTGCTATTTGGGATGGTTTGATAATCGGGATTATCATCCATAATTGTTTTATGAAGTTGTTTTACAATATCAATAATAGATATTGTAGATGTAACTACATCCATTTCTCCAAGGAAATTTTGCAGTTTTTCTATATCTTTTAAATTCTTTGGATTTTTCAAAGATCCCTCTCCATTATTAGATGTAACTTGAATTAAAACATTAAGATTTCCTGTCATGTTTTCATCTAAAAAAATTGCTGAGTCCCTTAAAATATTCCCCTTTTTAAACATCTCTACATAATTGACTTCTACTTTTATAAAGAAGAGACCTACAATTGAAATTGCTATTATACCTAAACCAAAGCTCAGAATTTTTTTAGGATATTTTGTAACTATGGAGCCAAAGCTAATAATAACTTTTTCTAATCTCCCTGGCTTTGAAATAGATCTTGATTTAGGATCCCATGAGAATAGTGATATTAATGCTGGAAGTAATGTTAGTGATAATAGCCATGCCCACATTATACCAAAAGCAATAGTAGCTCCATAACCATTCATTCCTTTTATAGGTGAAAACCATAAGCATAAAAAAGCAGAAGAAGTTGTTATAGATGTAAGAGTTATAGGATTAAAAAGATGCTCCATTGTCGACTCGATTGCACTTTGTGAATTTTTAGTAATGCGTAATTCTTTAAAAAATCTACTTATGACATGAACCCCATCAGAATTTGCAATAGTAAGCAATACAATTGGCATAGAGGTGTTATTTAATGTAAAGAAAAATGCTTCCCTTAATGTAAAGTGATAAACCCAGCCCATAAAGCCAAGCATGCTTGCTAGAGATAATAAAATTATTAGAAGTATTAAAAATACTCCTTTAATACTTTTTAGATTAATTAATAGAATGAATGTCATTAATAATAAACCATAAAGAACCAATACTTTAACTTCATCTGCAACTATTCCTGGAACAGCCCCAGTAACATATGCTTGTCCTCCATAATGAAATTCTAATTTATCTTGATATTCATCAGTAATTTTATGTATAGATCTTGATAATGATGGATAATCATTATTATTCCTTGGTCTAATAACAATATTTAAATAGTCTTCATTTTTACTTATAATTCTTGATTTGTTATCAGGATCATTATTCAAATATGATTTTATATTTTCGATTTGATTTTCAGTAAGTACACGTTGCTGCATTAGGTCATCTATAACAATAGAGCTATCATTGTGATCAAAATACATCTTATCCATTGTTGCAATAGATATTACTTCTTCACATTCTTCTAAACTTTCAAATTTTTCAGATAGATCCCATGCTATTGATAATAATTCTTGGTTAAATATATTTTTGTTGCTGTTCCCCATAGCAACATACATAAATTCATAATTTCCAAATTCGTCAGTGATTTCTTCAAAAGTGATAATAGATTGCATATCATCTGGTAGTAGTTTCACCATATCATCATCTTGATGTAAGTATCTAAAACCGCTTATTATTACAAAAGTAAAGAATAGTGTTATTAAAACAGTAAGCTTTGAATATTTTAGACTAAATAGGGTGAAAATATTTTTTAATTTACTAATCATTATTTATTTTTTTGCATCCTTATTAAAATGCAATCTGAAAATAGCACTTTATTTTATTGTCCTTTTTATTATTAACAAAGTATATAAAATTATTATTACAATGTGTAAATTTATATGATGTATTTGCTAATTTTTTGAAAGGATCAAATGTATGTATAACTCTATCGAGCAATTTATGGAGAATTTAACTTCTAAAAACCCTGAACAGTTAGAATTTCATCAAGCTGTAAAAGAAGTTATAGAGTCTATTTGGGGTTTTCTTCAAGATAATCCTCAATATATGCATGCTAATATTCTTGATAGGATAGTTGAACCAGAAAGGGTAATAATGTTTAGAGTCCCTTGGGTAGATGATCAAGGAAATATAAAAGTAAATAGAGGCTTTAGAGTTGAGTTTAATTCTTCAATAGGTCCCTATAAAGGTGGCCTTAGGTTTCATCCATCAGTGAATCTAGGTATTTTAAAATTTCTTGGTTTTGAACAAATTTTCAAAAATAGTTTAACTACACTTCCAATTGGAGGTGGTAAGGGAGGATCTGATTTTGATCCTAAAGGAAAATCAGATAATGAAGTAATGAAATTTTGCCAATCATTTATGTCAGAATTACAAAGACATATTGGCCCGTATACAGATGTTCCAGCTGGAGATATTGGAGTTGGAGCAAGAGAAATTGGATTTATGTTTGGACAATATAAAAAATTGAGAAATGAATTTACAGGCGTATTAACAGGCAAAGGATTAAATTGGGGCGGTAGTTTAATAAGGCCAGAAGCAACAGGATATGGCGCTGTATATTTTGCTGAAGAAATGCTAAATACAAAGGGAGATTCTATTAAAGATAAAATTGTTGCTGTTTCTGGATCAGGAAATGTGGCTCAATATGCTACTGAAAAAGTTAATGATTTAGGAGGAAAAGTTGTGACTTTATCTGATTCTTCAGGCTTTATCTATGATCCTGATGGTATTATAGGTGAAAAGTTTAATTTTATTTTAGATCTTAAAAATAATAGACGTGGAAGAATTAAAGAATATGCTGATAAATTTGGGGCTCAATATTTTGAAGGGCAAAAGCCTTGGAATACAGTTTGTGATGTAGCTATCCCAAGTGCTACTCAAAATGAAATAGATGATTCTGATGCTAAAAATTTACTTAATAATAATTGTATGTGTATTGCTGAAGGAGCTAATATGCCTTCAACTCCTAATGCAATAGATGTATTTGTAAAAAACAATATTCTGTTTGGTCCAGGCAAAGCAGCTAATGCTGGTGGGGTTGCTGTCTCTGGACTTGAAATGAGTCAAAATAGTATGTTTTCATCTTGGTCAAGAGAAGAAGTTGATAATAAACTTAAAAATATTATGAAAAGCATTCATGAAAAATGTGTTAAATATGGTTCTGAAAATGGAAATGTAAACTATATAAAAGGAGCAAATATAGCAGGCTTTATTAAAGTTGCAGATTCTATGCTTGACCAAGGCGTTGTTTAGCATTATATTGCAATATGAAATTATTATTTAAAGTCATATTGTTAGTTTTATGTTTTTCCTCTAGTTATTCTCTTGAATCACATATTGAAAAATGTTCTATATTTAATAATGATTTAAGGAGTAGGCCAGATACTGATACTACGGCTCCATCCCCATCAGGATATTTTCTGATACATTATGACACTACAGGAGAGCATGCTCCATCTCAATCAAATTTAGATGGGAATAGTATCCCTGATTATATTGATGAAGTTGGAATAATAGCAGATTCATCCAGATATGTTTTAGTAAATATGATGGGATTTTTATCAGAAATTCCTGATTCTGATGGAGTATATGATATTTATATTCAAGATCGTGCTTCTGGATATTATGGTGTAAACTATCAAGATGATATAGTCCCAGGAGCATCTTATATTATAATTGATAATGCATACGAACCTGGAGAATTTCTAACTACAGGTGTAAATACGATGCGGTTAACAGTTGCCCATGAGTTTTTCCATGCTATACAGCGTTCATATAGGACAGTTCCTTCCTCTTCAGATACATATTTTTGGGAAATGTCATCTACTTGGATTGAAGATGTAATTGTTCCTGATGGAGATGATTATTTATATTGGGTCAGTCCTTTTTTTAATTCCCCTGATCAAAAGATATCAGATACAGATGGATATAGCATTGCTCTTTTTGGGCATTATTTATCATCTATTATTGATAATAGCCCCAATCAATTTAACAGTAATATATTAAGAGAAATGTGGAATAAATATTCAGATACTGGAAATTCTTTTTATTCCATAGATCATATTTTGTCAACTAATTACAATACTGATTTTTCAACTGTATGGTTGGATTTTTTATCAAGAAATCATTTTAATGGACTTTATAATAATGATAATAATGATTTTTACTATTACTTAGATCAGCAACATTTATCACCTATTAGTACTTCTGTAAATTTTTTAGATGAGGATACCAGTATTGAACTAATAGTATCTGAACAATCAGCAGCATTTAAGACATTCTATGTTAATGATGGAGGGGCTATTAGTTTAAGTGATTCTATTATTCCATCAAGCTCATCATATAATGGAACATTGTCAATTATTTCAAATAACTTAAACCTAAATTCATTGAGGTTTATTCCTATTGGTTCATCTCAAAGTATTACTTACTTAGATCAAGGTACTTATATACATTTTTCATATTCAGGATATGGAGATGCAATAGTTAATGTCAATATTGATTTTGAATCTGAAATAAATATTATTAATGGAGATCTAAATTTTGATCAATCAGTAAATGTTCAAGATATAATATTGATGGTAGAATTTATTTTAAATGATACTGCTTTTAATCAATTTCAATTCGAAGCTGGAGATATGAATTTAGATGATTATTGTAATATATTTGATATTATAATGATTCTAGATATAATTTTAAATTAAATCCCTGGTGATTCTTCTTCATCCATTTTTTGTTTCTTTTTCAGAGGTTCTTTAAGGATAATTCCATTACCCCTCATTCCATCAATTTTTATATATAATGGTTTTTTTAACTCGATCATTTTAACATATTTTGTTTTATATTTCACTGGTTGAGTTTTTATCCAGTCCCAATCAATATATTTATTTTGATATTTTTTATTAATAGTAAAATAGCCAATACGTAGGTTAGATATATTCTGAAAAAAATGACTTCCAAAGGAAGGATCGGGGTTAAGTTCATCAATCCCAATCTCTACAATCATTTTTGCATTTGTGATTTGTTCCCAATTTGCGGGGATCCCTAACCAGGGATCTGCAGTTCCCCATCTTCCTGGCCCAAATAAAACATAGGTTTTTTTTCTTCCTGATTTATTATTTATTTCCCCAATTTCTTTAGCAATCTTTTCTGTTTTATTTCTTTTGAAAGTTTCTAAATCAACATACATAATATGCGAGACGCCTTCAATTTCTCCATCTCCTAATACTTGTTTACTGTAGCAAACTAAAGAACTATGATCTTTAAATGATGAAATATTAATTTTTTCTTTTTTAGATCCAATAACCATAGGTTTTATTTGCAATAAGCAAAATTCATTAATATTATTTTTTTCATCTATATTAACTGCAAATTCTAATTCAATAGGACATCCAAGTGATTTTTCCCCAATTTTTAAAAGATATGTTAAGATGTCTTTTAAAGGAAACTGATTAAATTTTAAAATTTTAGCAAAAGTAATTACTCTAACTCCATCATAATTGAGGGAATCTCGTAGTATATTATCCTTTGTAATAACACTCCCAGAATACTTTAGTTGATTATCTTTTTCAGCTACAGAAAGATCATATTTCTTTAAATTTTTTGTTTCTCCATGCTTAAGAGGACTTGCTCCTTTTTTCATATCTAGCGCATAAAATGTATTTTGAGAATTGTTAATCATTGATTTTGTTGAATAATATTGAGGAAAAATATCAGGGTGTTTAGGTGAGAAACGTAATGATTTTTCTCCATCAACAATTGTTTTTCCAAGACCTAGTGCAGTAAATATAACGCCTTCTTTTCTTTTCATGTATGAAACAGGATAATAATTATAGCTTTGAGCTACTCCGCTAAATGTAGGGTAAAAAATATCGTTGTGCTTTTGTCCTGCAAGCTCCATTATAATTACGCCCATCTTTTCTTCTTCATGTCTATGAATAATATTATCCATTAAAGATTTAGGGCCTTGAAAAAATGTTGATGCATAGATTCTTTTAATTGTTTCGCAGAGTTGATTATACCTTTCTTCTTCTTCAATATGTGAATTTGGTAGCATGAAGGTGCTATACATCCCAGCCAAAGGCTGATACTGAGAATCTTCCAATAAACTTGATGATCTAACAGCAAGAGGATAAGTGATTTTTTTGATTAACTTTTTTAAATCTTTAACTAATCGCTTTGATAGCTTCGCGCATAAAAACTTATCAACTATTTTTTTATTTGAATAATTTCCAAGAGCTGTTATCCATAGGTTGTTTGATTCCATAAATTCATCAAATTCATTAGTAGCAATTGCAATAATTTTTGGGACTCTCACTTTTATGTCTGAAAATTTCTTTTTAAAATTATCATTTATTAATAGATTATTAGCAAATGCTAGTCCCCTTGCTTTTCCACCTAAAGATCCGCTTCCAATTTGAATGAAATCATGATTTAAATCTTTTTTCACACTAGAATATTGTATAATAGTAGGAGCATCTCTTTCTGGCTTTGCTTTTTTAAGCAAATTAAGATGATGTTTTCTTCTATGTTCGATTGAGGGGAAATCAGGCCTTTTTAGTTTTCTGAAATTTGAAGCTAAATCAAATTCTCCTCTAGTGGATAACCAATTAGATAAATGATTTTTTGATGCATGAAATTCTAAAGATTCTCCTGGAATATTTTTTATACTTTCCATTAATTGATTTATAGTTGATACTTTTTTTATAACTTTTCCTGTAGGAAGACGAAAATTAAAATCTCCAAAACCAAGATTGTTCAGCATGAATTCGGTTAAATTTTTGAATAATTGAGGAGAGTTTTTATCGAGAACTTTTATATTATATTTTTTTTCAATTGGGTTTGTGTCTTTTTCAGTTGTTTGCAATATTAAAGGAATATCAGATTCAATTTTCTCCATAAATTCTATTAGTTTAATTCCAGAGTATAAATTTTCTTTTCCTTTATTTGGGAACTTTAGATCAGAAATAATTCCAAGAATATTATAACGATATTTTTTTATGAATTTTATTGCATCTTCATATGTTTTAACTAATATAATCTTTGGTCGAGCGCGCATATGTAAAAGTTTCTGAGAGCTACTTAAACTTTTATCTATTAATTGCTTAGTATTATGTATTATTTCTTTATATAAAACAGGTAAAATGCTTGAGTAAAACCTTGGTGTATCTTCAATAAATAAAATACTTCTCACTCCAGCTGTTTCTACATCAGTTTTTATGTTGTGTTTATCCTCAATAGATTTAATGATTGCAGGAAATACATTTGAATTTCCTGACCAGATAAAAATTTCATCAAAAATTTGTTGATTTTTATAAGATATATATTTTATTTCAGATTGATCAAAAGCTAACAAAACAATTGGTTTTTTAGGGTACCTTTTTTTTAGTTCTTCACTAAAATTTATCGGGTCTATATCAGATATTCGCATCATTACGATAATAATATCAAAAAATCTTTTTTTGAGCATTTGATCAGCAATATTAGCTGAGGGTGCATTCCAAACTCTTGGTGCATAACTAAGGTTCATTCCTAAGTATTCAGATAAAATTTGTTCAGTTAATTTTCCGTCTTCTTCAAGAATAAATGCATCATAGGGACTGGCAACTAGTAGAATTTCATGAATTCTATATAACATTAAATCTTGAAAATGAAATTTATTATTTTTCATTATTTACATACCTAAATACATCATTGAAATTATTTGCTATATAATCTGCTTTATTTTTTAATTCAGGCCTAAATATATTTTCAGTATATAAAATAAACTTTTTTGCGGTACCTGATTTTTTCAATTCATAATCTGTATATCCATCACCTATAATGATTTTATATCCAGGTATATTTGTTGCAGCTAGCTGCTTGCCGCCATCCTTAGACAGGTTGTTTTTTTCATCAATAGTAGCATTGCCTTTATTATCATAGATAAATGAATTTGCATAAATGTGATTTTTATTAAATCCATAATCAATAAGGATAGGGATAATTATTTCTTTGAATCCTCCTGAAACAACATAACAATTTTCAATATGTTTGTTAAATAATTGAATATTGTCCTGAAAGCTGTTTGATAATTTTGTTTTTAAAAAGAGCATAGTCTCATCGATATGTTTTTTATTTATGTTAAGAAGTGAAATCCTTTTTTTCAATGCAACTGAAAAAAGTATTTTTCCACTCATAGCAAGGGAAGTTATTTCTTTTATCTCTTTTAAAATCACTTCTCTGTTAGTATTTTTTTTTAATGCAAAATCTGCTAAAACTTCAATTGTTTCCAATTGTAGTAAAGTACTATCAAAATCAAATATTAGGTTAATATTTTTCATATAAATAAGATAGGTGGTTACATGTTGTAATAATTAAGTTATTATAGTGTTTTTTATATATTAATAATTTATAAAAGTAATTAAGGATTTATTTAATGAAAAAACAAAAATTATTTTTAAGTATTTTATTTGCATTTGGTTTTAGCGGTGAATTTACTTTAAATGAAAACAATTTTAATGAATCTCCATCGATTACATTTAATATGGGGGAAGTTGATTTTGAGTCTTCAAACAATTATAAAAAAATTGTTTCTTCATCTAAAGGGCTAACGCAAGTTGAGGGCGCCCCTGAACTCCCTACTTATACATTTAGTTATGCTATATCAAACAATAAAAATTATGAAATAGATTATAGTGTTTTAGAATATGAAATTTATGATAATATAAATCTATATCCTGCACAATCGATGAAAAATGAAGATCAGTTTATCAAAAATCAAGGTCTTTATGATTCTGAAGAAATATACCCTGAAAATAATTTGAATATAAATAGACAGTCACTAAGAGGTCATCATCTTCTTGGGGTTGAGCTAATTCCCTATGAATATAATTTTCAGTTAAAACAACTCAAAGTATATAAAACAGTTGAGATTTATATTCATGAGATTGGAGATAGAAATGAATTGACTATTAATCAAAAATCAAAAGTTTTTGAAGATATTTATAACAGCATTATAATTAATAATGGGAGTACATTAAATGATAATAGGAATTTCCAAAAGCCTTCAATTTTATACATTTTAGAGAATTATACATCAGTTATTGAAAATCTAGTAGAATGGAGAAGAAAGCAAGGATTTATAGTAACCGTAATAGATGATAATGATATTAATGGAAGCTTTAATACTTCTAATATTAAAAGTTATATTTCAAATGCATATAATAATTGGGAGAACCCCCCTGAATATGTTTGTTTGGTGGGAGATGCAAATGGAAGTTATGATATTCCTACATATAGTGTTGGAGATGGTGGTGGTTGGTGGGGGGCCTATGGAGAAGGAGATTTCCCTTACACTCTTTTAGATGGGAATGATAATCTCCCAGATATAGTTATAGGTAGAATGTCAGTAAGAAGTGGCACTGAACTTACAACTGTTATAAATAAAATTATTGGCTATGAAAAAAATTATGTAAATAATACAGATTGGCTTAATGCAGCTGCTTTAGTAGGAGATCCATATGATTCTGGGATATCAACTGTAATAACAAATGAATACATTGAAACTGCTATGAATATCCATGGAGGGATAACCGATATTCGCACTAAATACAGTGGTTCTAGTTTTGATTCATTTATGAGGAATCAAATAAATGATGGAGTATCCTATTTGAATTATAGAGGGTTTTATGGTTTTAGTAATTTTACATCAAATGATGTTGACCAACTTACCAATGGATATAAACTTCCATTTTTAACTACTCTGACTTGTGATACAGGTTCATTTGAAACCATGAATGAGTGTATTACTGAATCACTTTTTAGAGCAGGGACTCCAACCAGTCCAAAAGGAGCAGTTGCAGTGGTAGGCACAGCTCAGCCATATACTCATACAGCATTTAATAATATTGTAGCTATGGGCATGTATGAAGGCGTTTTTATTAATGGAGCAAAAACAGCAGGGGAGGCTCTTATTCATGGTCAGCTTGCGCTTGCAGAAATATATCCACAAAACCCTAACAATAATGTTTATTATTTTTCTACCTGGAATAACTTAATGGGTGATCCAGCAACACAACTATGGACATCAAGAGCAATTGATTTAATTGTTGATCATAATGAATATTTACTTAATGGAACTAATAATTTTCAAGTTTCAGTTACAAATGAATATGATCAGCCCTATGAAAATGCACTAGTTTCTTTATATAAAACATCAAATGGCAATATCCAACTACAAATGAATAGTTATACTAATAGTAGTGGTATAGCTGATTTTGAAATAGATAATTCAATAACTGGAGATGTTTTTGTTACAACAAGGTGTCATAATTGTATGCCAGTTGAGACAGAATTTGAGATTAGAGATGATTTTCCTGAAGTGGTGTTAGATGAACTATCAATTAGTATTAGCGATGCTTCAGGTAATAATGATGGAAATTTTAATCCAGGTGAAACAGTTGAAGTTTCTTTTAATATTGAAAATTTATCAGACAGCCAAATAGATGATCTAAGTCTTGAGGTAGTTAATAGTTCAAATTTAATGAGTATTGAAAATGGAAATTTATTTTCATTTAACATTTATCCAAATGGGGGGGTTCAAATTGAAGGAGTTCAGATCACAGCTCCTTCTGATATTTCTGATAGTATTAATCCAGAATTTAAAGTACATCTATATAATTCATCTGGTGATTTGTACTGGAACTATAACCTCCCAATTAATTTTCTTTCAGGCCAAATAGAGATATCAGCTCATGTCGTTGATGATAGTAATAATAATGGACTTCTAGAAAGAGGGGAAGAGGGCTCTATAGAATTAATAGTTTATAATGTTGGATCAATAAACTTAAATCAACCAGTAATTACTATAAATAATGTTAATCCAAATTTATCCTTTTCATCAAGTGAATTTACTTTTCCATTTGATATTAATATTGGGGAGCAGGGAACCTCTAATTCTATTCAGATAAACGTAGATCAGAATGCTATACATGGATCCATAATTTCTATACCATTAGCCTTCACCTCATATAATGGATATACAACAAACAGCGTTGTACAAATTCAAGTAGGGGATCTAACAGTCAATGATCCTATGGGCCCAGATAATTATGGTTATTATATTTATGATATGAATGATACAGATTATGAAATAGCACCAGAGTATGATTGGATTGAAATTGATCCAAATTATGATGGAGATGGTCATTCAATTGCAGGATTAGGGGATTCAGGTGATAATTTAGATGATGTTGCAACTATTAATCTTCCATTTACATTTACATATTATGGTATTGACTATGATGAAGTGAGTATTTGTACAAATGGGTGGATATCTTTTGGTGAAACTTCTATGAGATCATTTAGAAATTATACAGTCCCGGGACCTGGTGGTCCCTCACCAATGGTCGCAGTATTTTGGGATGATCTAAAGACAACCAGTGGTGGTCAAATATATACTTATCATGATACTCAAAATAATGCATTTATTATTGAGTGGTCTGAATTAAGAACTTTTTTAAATAACTCTATTGAAACATTTCAAATTATATTATATGATAGTGGATGGCAAACTCCAACAGGAGATGATGAAATGAAAATTCAATTTAAAGAGTTTAATAATACAAGTATTGGTGATTATCCTGTAGGAAATTATGATGGGGCTGTTATACATGGCCAATATTGTACGGTAGGCTTAGAAAATCATTCTGCCAGTGATGGGTTGCAATATACTTATAATAATTCTTACCATCAGGCAGCTATGCCGTTATCTGATCAAACTGCTATATTTATAACAACTAGAACCTCATCTGATTTAGCTGAGCCTGCTTTTAATTATGACGTTGAAAGTTTTGATTTTACATTACAAGCAGATGAGGAAACTTCATCTCAGATTACTATTACAAATAGCGGAGAAGATGGATCAGTCCTGTATTATTCGACTAATATTTCTCCTTTTCAATCAAATGTAGATCAAGTAGATGATTATGGGTATGCATGGACAGATACAAATACTCAAGGAGAGTATGAGTGGATAGATATTGAGAGTGACTACACAACTGTGACCCTCCCTGATAATGATGGCGGTGGGATTGTTGATATTGGGTTTAATTTTCCTTTTTATGAGACAAGTTATAGTTTTTGTGCAGCAATGGCAAATGGATGGATAGGTTTCACAGGTACAAGTGAAAGTTGGAACAATGGTTCAGTTTTTGATGATGACTCTCCCAGTGGTGCAATATTCGGATTTTGGGATGATTTGTATCCAGAAAGTCTTGCGAATGATGATGGTTCTGGAAATATAAAATATCATTCTAATGGAGATAGACTTGTGGTATGGTATGATCATGTTAGACACTGGACTAGCAGTGAGCGTATTTATGATTTTCAAATAGTTTTATATAAGTCAGGTAAAATATCTATTAATTATAGAGAAATGATTGGAGATACAGATTCAGCTACAGTAGGAATTATGGATTCAAATGGTAATTTTGGTCTTGAAGTATTATATAATCAGGATGGCTATGTACAGGATGATTTATCTGTATTGTTTGATGTAGCTCCTGCGTGGGTCCAAATACAATCTGAAAATTCTTCAGGGCAAATTATAAGTGGACAATCTCAGTCAATTATTCTTAATGTTGATAGTAATGGAATTGGAAATGGAATTTACAATGCTTATCTTATTTTTGAAACAAATGCTGATGAGATGCCATATGCAAGTATTCCTATTTCACTTACTGTTTCTATGAACTTAGGAGATGTTAATCAAGATGGTATTATTGATATTTTAGATCTTGTTAAGGTTGTCTCTATTATTTTAGGTAATTATGATCCTACTGAGTTAGAATATCTCCTGTCTGATTTGAATGAAGATGGAACAGTTGATGTCCTTGATGCGGTTTCTATAGTAAATACAATATTAAATCAATAATTCGATGGTATTAAAAAAATCTTTTATTAGTATATTGAGGTGGGCTCTTAGAGCACATAGTTTGCTACATTTATTAGAGTTTTGTTCTGCTATATATGAATCTGCCTATATTACGGCATGTTTAGCTTTTATAACAGGTTTAATAGAAGTGCTGGCAAGTATTCTCCTCCCACATGAGCACGTTCATTTTAAGGGGCTTAAAACTGAGGTCCATGATAAATGTA
>CAYSDL010000023.1:0-20563 GCA_964429875.1 uncultured bacterium | reverse complement strand
CTCAGTTGGGAGAGCGCTTGAATGGCATTCAAGAGGTCAGCGGTTCGATCCCGCTTATCTCCACGATACTAGAATTTAAAAGGAGTATTTTATGTTAAGCATGTCAACGTTACGAGAACGTTCTAAAATTATATTATGGACTTTATTATTCTTTTTTGTCGCAAGTATGACTGTAGGTGGTTTAGTGGGCGGTGCAAATATTATAGATGTAATTAGGAGTAGTTTTGGTGGAGTAAACACAAGTTTGTATGTTGGGAGAGTTGGAAATGAAAATATATCTATATCCTATTATCTTAATGAGAGGCAAAAACAAATAAATAGATTTAGACAACAAGGAAGAACTATTGATTCTAGAGCAGTTCAAAATGCTGGTGACTTTGCATGGAATAGCATAGTAGAAAGAAAAATAAAGGATGAAAAAATTGAAGAATTCAATTTAATGGTACAAGATGATGAAATTTATGAATTTCTTCTTCTTTCACCTCCTGATGCTTTTCAAAATAATCTGATGGATTTAGGTATATTTAAAGATGAAAATGATAAGTTTAATTTAGCAAATTATCAAGATGCTGTTAGATCTGGAACATTACCTGACACTACTCAGCAAATTCTATTTGTATGGGAACAATATTTAAAAACATATCTTGCTGATAGAAAATTACAAAATATATATAATAAATTAGCGTCAGTCTCATCAATAGATGTTAAAAATGATTACATAAATAACAACATTGAATGCAATGTAGATATTCTAAGCATTAATTTTAATGACATCAATGATACTCTAATAACAATATCTAATAAAGAAATTGAGGATGTTTATAATGAAGAAAGAGAAGAGAAACATTCATTGAATGAAACTGTATCACTTGAATATATACTTTTTGAAAACATAGATGCATCCGGATTAGATTCAACTGATATTGTAGATTTGCAAGATAGTCTACTTCAACATGCTATTGACTTTGCAGCAGATGCCGATATAATATCTTTTCATGAAGCCCTTAAAGAATATGAATTAACAACAACAGATACAGTAGATGTCACAGAATCATTTAATAACAATTCAGGAATTCCTTTTCAAATGGGTGTTCTAAGACAAGCTGTCAGATTTGCTTTTGATAATAAAGTAGGATCTTCATCTGATGCATTCACAACAGATAATGGAATTGCCGTTTTTAATATTTTGAAAAAAAATTCATCAAGCTACAAAACAGTAGGTGAAGTTGAATCATCAATTAAAAGAATTTTATCTAAAGATAAAAAGCTTGAGTATGCAAAAAGCTTATTTAAAAATCTTAATACAGGTCTGAATTGGGAAGATTTAGCAAATGATAATAATCTAATAGATTACAATTCTGCTATAACAGGAAATGTAGGCGGAAATTTTCAAGTAATAGGCAGAAATAGCACTGTTGCAGGTTTAGTAAAAAGCATGAATTTAAATGAGATATCTAACGTTATTGAAGGATCAAATCAAATTTTTGTTTTTAAGCTAAATAGCAAAGATACATTTAATGAAAAAGAATATAATGAAATGTATGATTCTCTAAGAACGAGATTAATACAAAGAGAAAAAAGTCTTGTTTATAATAGTTGGATGAATAATGAAAAAAAGAATATTACTATTAAAGATATGAGAGAAAAAATATTCTAAAAACTTATTCAATATCTGCTATATCAGATAAACTGCTATAATCAAAATTCACAGCTTGACAATCCCACTTGTTTAACATATTCTCTATTTTTTGTTGATTGAAAGAATAAACATTAACATTTAATGCTATAGTACTGCTTTCTGTACAGCCATCTATAAAATCAATGTTTGAATATTTATTGAACTCATTATCTAGATAGAATAAATCTTCAGCTGTAAGATTAGGAATAGTTATAATAACTTGGGTGTTTTTAGGGTCATTGTTATTATTACATATTATGAACAATGAAATTGATACTAATGAAATGATAAAAAAGTTTTTCAATAATTAGTCCTTAAAACTTACGCTAACTTAACTATATCATAGAATATAAACAATACTTACTTAAAGTAATTTGTTAAGTGTTTTATTTAATTGAAGACTTTGAAGATATAATGCCATCACTTTCATTAACATTATTTAACAAAACAATTCCAACTAGGAATAGAAAGCCAACAACACAAAGAGCGTATCTTAGATCACCTGTAATAGCTACAGTAGATGAAAAAAGAAGAGGGCCTGCAAAAGCAGTTGCTTTTCCAGAAAAAGCAAAGAAACCATAAAATTCATTTTCTTTATTTTCTGGGATCATTCTGGCCATAAGTGATCTGCTGGCTGCTTGATTTGGACCAGAAAATATACCTATAAATGTTCCAGCTATCCAGAATAGTGTTTTGCCACTTATAAAACTATCTTCAAGCCCTGGAGCTACAACAGCTAAAGAACATGCGAGAATAAAACCAAAATTACTTATTTGTATTGTTTTTTTCCCCCCTATTAGATCATCAAGAAAACCTAATAAAAATGCTCCTAAACCTGCTGTTATATTAAGGACAATACCAAATAAAAATATTTCATTAAAAGTAAACTTGAATACTTCTTTTGCATAAATACCACCAAAAGCAAATATAGTTATTAAGCCATCATTATATACTAGTCTAGCTAATAAAAATTTAAGAACTTCTTTATATTTTTTTATTTCTTGGAATGTGGTAGATAAACTTCTAAATGAATCCTTTAAAATTCTTGCATCAATTTTTTTTGATTCCCTATTATCTTTAATAAATAAAAAAGTAGGTAAAGAAAAAATAGAAAACCAAATTGCAATAAAAATATTAATAATCCTTATGTGCTCACCTGTATTTTTATCTAATAATAGCCCCGTAAAAGGATTAATTGGATTTTCAGGCTGAATAAAAAGAATATAACATACAGCTAATGCAATCAAACCACCAACATAACCAAAGGACCATCCATATCCAGAAATTCTGCCTATTTTACTTTTAGGAGCAATTGTAGGCAAGTAGGCATTAAGATATATACCGCCCATTTCAAAACCAATGTTTGCAATGCAAAAAAATAATAAAGAATTAAAAATTTCTCCTTGTATTGGAAAATATAGTAAAGAAGAAAAAATAATACAGACCCATGTCCAGAACACTAAAAAAAATTTTCTGTACCCCCCGTTATCTGCAACAACTCCCATTATAGGTGAAAATAAAGCTATAAAAATTGATGAGATAGCAACAGCTCTTCCCCACATCACAGCGCCCTGTTCAGGATTTAATGCAATAAAATCAACAAAAAATGTCGAGTATATAAACGTAAGTATTATAGTTGTGAATGGCTGATTTGCAAAATCATAAATTGCCCAAGAAAAAATAGTCCTTTTGTAATGTTTGTTATTTTCAGTCATTTACAAAATATTTTTTTATATCTTTAAATCCATCTATTGTAAATTTAAAAAAAATCAATAAAAACATA
Organism: uncultured bacterium; assembly: GCA_964429875.1. Taxonomy (GTDB): domain Bacteria; phylum Fidelibacterota; class Marinisomatia; order SCGC-AAA003-L08; family D37C17; genus CAYSDL01. The sequence continues at coordinate 17,102 of CAYSDL010000023.1, read as the reverse complement.
ACTAAAGACATACAAAAAAGAACTTGCCAAATAAATTTCCATGTCATCTAACTACCTCCTTATTTTTATCAGGAAAAATTAACGAACCTAAAACCATCAGCAATATGCTAAAAAGCAAAGTTAAAAGGCCTATAATTGCAGGATTGCTAATATTAATTCCTATTGCAACTCTTACAGGCTCAAGGCCAACAATACTTGACATACCTCCTAATAGAGCTAGCATTGCTCCAGTTGAGCTTGCTTTGGGCCAATATAAACCTAAAACAACAACAGAAATAGCACCTGTAAAATATATTGCACCAGTAATTCCAAGGTAGTCCCAGATTGCATCTGATCCTTGATAAAACATTCCCCAATAAAAAATATATATTCCTAAAATTAAAATAATAATTCTACTTATTAATATTTTTATATCTGATGATAATTTTTTATTAGAAAGTGGTTCAATAATATCATTAGTAATAATTGTACTCCAGCATAAAAGATAGCTATCATGAGTACTCATAAAAGCAGCGAGCATTCCAGCAACAACAATACCTAGAATGCCCACAGGAAGAATCTCACTTAAATATTTAGGCATTAAAGCAAGAGACTGATTTCCAATATCTCCATTAAAATAAACAAATGAACAAATACCTAAAAAACATGGGATAATGAAACGTATCAAAAATGAAAATGACGACCAAATGTATTGTTTTTTAACAAGATTAGTGTTTTTTATTGATAGAACTCTAGTAATTGCTGTTGGCCAAATCACTGCACTAACAAAACCAAGCACTACCTGCCAAGATATATAAGCTCCACCCATTTTATAAACAGGATTATATATAGTATTTATGTCATAATTTTCAACATTTTTATTTTTTTGTTCCATTAGTAACTCTAACGAATCAAATATATTATTCCAACCAAGAGTTTTAATAGAATAAAAAAGACAAAACATGAAACCAATTGAAAGAATCACAAACTGTATATAATCAGTAACAATAACAGAAATCATTCCACCAAAGATAGTATACACTAAAACAAGAACAAGTAAAATGAACATAATAATAGTAAGAAGGTTTCCATCTGCATCTATACCAAAAATACTTTGCACAAAAATAGCCCCTACTCTTAAAAATAATCCCATATTAAGAATTCCACCAAGGCATAAAAGAATAGCTCCAAAAACACGTGTTTTAGCTCCAAATCTAAGATTATAATATTCTGGGATACTTTTTACTTTTAGCTTTCGAAGTTCAACAACTACAAAACCAGTTAAACCAATAAATAAAGTGACTATAAAAGCTGCAAGCCCAATATGGAAAGATGAGAAAAGACCATTAATACCTGTTTGAGCATTGTACATTACAGTAATAAGCCCAAGTTCTGTACCAAGCATAGTTACAACACCAAGTGACAAACTTACACTTCTATTCGCTACCATAAAATCAGAAAAGTTTTCGACATATTGTCTTGTGAAAAGACCAACTCCAAAAATAAGGCCTAGATAAATTGTTATTATTATAATATCAATATAGCTCATCATTTAATATAAAAGAAATTTAGAATCATTAAAATTTATCCAATTATTCATTAATATATTAATATCATCATTAGACTCAATACACATTCTTAGATCATTGGAACCATATAGTTTATCCAAAAAGTCAGGAGATGTAATTTTTAATTCTTTTGAATGTTTTTGATTTATAATATCTAATAAATATAAAGATATTTTCAATGGATTTATCTTCTCTTTATCCAATATAATTATTTTAATTCCATTACAATCTTCATTTAGATATTTGGGATTAATTGATTTTCCTGCAATAGATCTTGGAGTGAAAGATGTTTCTAAAAACTTTACTCCTTCCAAATTTTTGCTATTAAGATCATTAATAATTTTAGCTGCATTTAACCAAGGAGCACCAATAATCTGAAAGGGAGCATCAGTTCCTCTTCCTTCTGATAAATTAGTTGCCTCTAAAAGACATAAACCGCTGTATAAAATTGCTGAATCATTATTAGGTATATTTGGAGATGGAACGATCCAATTTAATTTTGTATCAGAAAAATACATATCTCGATTCCAACCTTTCATTTTAACAATGTATAGATCAGCTTTAATACCATGCATCAACCAATTCTTTTCATTAATTTTATATGCTAGCTCTCCAATAGTCATCCCATGCCTTATAGGGATTTCATGCATACCTACAAATGAAGAATATTTTTTATTTAAAATTGGACCTTCAACTTTTCCGCTTAAAGGATTTGGCCTATCTAAAATATAAAAGGGTATATTATTTTCCGCACACGCTTCCATCACATAAGTCATTGTACTAATATATGTGTAATATCTGCTTCCAATATCTTGGATATCAAAGAAAATAGCATCTAAATTAGCTATGTCAGACTTAGAAGGCTTATAACTATTACCATATAAACTTATAATGGGAATTTCATATTTGGTATTTGAAGACTCAGTATAAATCTTCTGCCCTGCTTGATATTCTCCAAACAAACCATGCTCGGGAGTAAAAATTACCTTTAAATTAAACTCATCTAAATTGAAATATATTTCCTTATTTTTATTATCAATATCAATCATGCTACTAGTTTGATTAACTACAATCCCTACATTTTGTATATGATCAAATTCTGTTATATAATTTCTCATGATTTCATAACCAAGCCACACTTTATCATTAAAACAACTTTCTTTTATTTCCATATCTATAATTTTTGTATAACTTTGGTCAATCTTATTATTACTAAAAAATAAGAGGACAATAAGAAAAAATGCATTTACTAAAAAAATATCTCTTAAAAATATTAGTTTTTCAATTTTTTTTAAGACAAATACACTACTTATAAATATTATTACACTAATCAGAATGTAGAATGTCCATGCAATATCTAACTTGACACAATAAAATACAGTTAGAATTGAATAAACATAGGAAAGAAAAATACTAGATGTAGAAAACTTAAATTTAAACTTTGATAAAATAAAAAAACTTAAAAGACATCCATAAGTATAAGATGCTATTTTTAAACCAATAATAACTAATGCATTAGATGATTCATTGAAAACAAATGATAGAGAAATTAATACAAAAGTCCAAAATACAGAAATGATCTTAGATTGTTTTAAATCTACAATTCTAGGAATCCAATCTTTTATTGTTGTAGATGATAGTGAGTTTATCGATGAACTTAATGTTGACATTGCAGCTGAAAGGACTCCTGCAACCACAATACCCTTAAATCCAACAGGGATTATATTTTTTATCACATATGTTATTTCTCTATCTTTATCTAATAAAGAACAATCTGTAGCTAGATAAATTAGTGACCCTATAAATAAAAAGATTGAAAACTGCAAAAAAACAAATATACCACTTCCTATCATTGCCTTTTTTGCAGATTCAAGTTTTTTAATAGATAAAATTCTTTGCACCATCATATAATCAGCACCATGAGATGCAAAAGACAACATAGTCCCTCCAATAAAAGCAGAGAAAAACATAAAAGGTTTAGTGAATAAATTTCCAGTAAAATCAAGAATATTAATTTTATTTATTTCTTTTAAATAGATTATTGATTCTATAAGAGTCATATCTATTTGTTTTAATAAAAAATAGATACAAATAAAACCACTGAAAATATATATTATAAATTGCATCGCATCAACTTTAATAACTGTTTTAAGTCCTCCAAATACTGTATAAATAAGGGTTACAAAAGCAATCAATAGAATTGAAAATGTTATTGACCATCCTGTAATAACTTGTATTATTATTGCAGTAGCTAAAAATCTTACACTATCTGCTAACAATCTTGTTATTAAGAAAGTAGCAGAGGCTAATTTTTGTATGGATTTCCCAAATTTTTTTTCTAATATTTCATAGATAGAAGTAATTCCATGCTTGAAAAATTGAGGGAGCAATATAATACTAACTAATATTCGACCAAAAATATATCCCATTGCTAGCTGTAAAAAAGTCCAATCTCCTCTATATGAAATCCCCGGAATACTTATAAAAGTCAGTACTGAAGTTTCAGTAGCTACAATTGAAAACATCGCTGTTTTCCAAGACATCCTATTTCCGGCCAAAAGATAATCATTTATTGATTTATTTTTGGAGTTTTGTCTTATCCCATAAATGATTAAGCCGGTCATAAATGAAATGATTATAGCTATATCAAATGTATGAATTTTAATCCCCTATAGTTTCCATTACGGAATTATGAAATTCTCTTCTAAAAGCATACATCTCTTTTTTATTTCCTCTTTTAGGGTGAATTCTATTTGTGAGTAAAACAACTATTATTTCTTTTTCAGGGTCAATCCATAATGAAGTTCCAGTAAATCCAAGATGACCAAAGCTTTTTCTTGAAAAATAATCTCCAGCTGAACTATTTCCATCTTGAGATGGTGTATCCCAGCCAATTGTCCTATCAGAATTGTTAGGTATATTAACTCGTTTTGTAAATTTCCTTATAATATCTTTTTTTAAATATCTTTTTCCTAAATGTATTCCTTCATTTAGCATCATTTTAGAAAAAATTCCAATATCATAGGCATTTGAAAATAGACCAGCATGAGTTGAAACACCACCTAATATAAATGTATTTTCATCATGCACTTCTCCTTGGATTAATCGATTTCTAAAATAATTGTCGTTTTCTGTAGGAACAACATTTTCTTTAATTGATAAATCTGGATTAAAAAATGTTTTTTTCATATTAAGAGGTCTATAAAAATATTTTTCTGACAAAAAATCTATTTTACTTCCTGTTACTATTTCAATTATATCAAGTAATAATATTATTCCTAGGTCACTATATATCATGCGTTCATCTGGTTTATATATAAGTTGTTTAGAAAGGATATCATCAATTATTTTACTTTGTGAATCAAAACCTTCTTTTTCATAGTACTTTTCATGCGATTTAAAACCAGCAGTGTGAGTCAGGAGATGCCTTATTGTTAAACTTTTTTTATTTAGGTCATCTTCTAATTGTGGATAAAAATGATATAATGGATAATCTATGCTTAGTTTCTTTTGTTGAATAAGCTTCATAATCACAGGAGTAGTAGCCAATACTTTAGTTAAAGAAGCTACATCATAAATACTTTCATTTGAAACTTTTTTAGATTTCTTATCATAAGTAAAAGAGCCTATACCTTTATTAAGTAATATTTCATTCCCTTTAGAAATAAAAATTTGCGCACCCGGAAATATTCCATCAGATATTGCATTCTTAATAACTCTCAAAGGACTTTCTAAATCATTTTTTGTACTTATGAAAATTTTTTCATTTTTTTTTACTTCAATTCCATGACCTTTTTGATATTTTTCATTTAAAGTGACGGGCAATATTCCTGTTAGATCTTTTCTGCCAAACAATCCTTCAAAAGCAGCCTCAAATGAAACTTTTCCATAACCATAAGCGCAAATATATGAGTCAAAAACATTATAGTTTGGCAAATATGGACTTCCAAAACTAATGCCTATCATTGGGACATTATTAAATTGCAATTCATTAAGTAATTTTTGATGAGTGAAATCAATCGTTGCTAAACCTTTATTCATACTTATTCTAATTAACATTGAAATTATTATAACATCAGAATTTTTAGTCTTATTAATAACATCTCTTATACCTAAATCACTTAAGGAATCATTTACATAAATTTCATTAACATTGCCATGAGTATATTTAACATTATATGCAAATGACTTCATTCTAGTTCTCAAATCTCGATCTGTTGATAAAAGGATATGAGTTACCTTATTGTATTTGTTTGGGATAAAGGGTAAAGTTAGTTTTTCATTTTTTACTACAGTTATAGATTTTTGAGCTATATTCCCCGCCATTTTGAGATGATTAGAGTTTCCAATAGTCTTGTTTAATTCATTCCAATTATTATCTCTTCCATTAATTAATCCTATTTCATTTTTCTTATTTATAATTTTTTCATAAGAATAGTTAATACGACTTTCTGAAATTCTACCAGATTCAACTGCTTCATATATAGCATCTATAGCACCTACTGCATCTAAAGGAAGTAAAATAATGTCTGCCCCACCTTCAATTGATCTTATAGAAGATTCACCATGCCATGTTGTTTTTGTTAATGCTCCCATTTCTAGAGCATCTGTTATAATTAATCCATTATAATTCCATTTTTTTCTTAAAATATTCTCTGTTATCACATTTGAAAATGTAGCTGGCATTTTTTCATCTAATGAGGGTATCAGGATATGTCCGACCATTACCGATTCAACTCCTGCCTCACAAGCTTTTTTAAAAGGGACTAATTCATTATCAAATAATTCTTTTTGACTTATATCAATTGTAGGGAGGCTAGTATGGCTATCAACTCCTGTATTTCCATGCCCAGGATAGTGTTTTGCACATGCTATCAATCCTGCATCTTGCACTCCTTTTATAAATGGGATTCCATATTCCACAACTGTTTCTGGAGTATCTCCATATGATCTAATATTGATAATTGGATTATTTAAATTATTGTTTATATCTAATACAGGGGCTAGTATTATATTAACTCCTATCTTCTTAGACTCCTCTGCAATCATTCTTCCTTGTTCATATGCATAATCAGGATTATTAGTAGCAGCGATAGCCATATTAGGAGGGAATAAAGTTCCATCCATAAAAGTACCTAAACCTCTTTCATAATCAGCAGCTACAAACAAAGGTGTTTTAGATAATTTTTGATAAGCTGTTAATTTATGATATGTTCCATGGACACTACCAGAATAAGTAATTAAACCACCTATATTATAATTCATAATTAAATTATTTAAAATTTCTTCTTTCCAATTACTTTCATGGTAGTACTTACCATCTGCTCTAATCATAATCATTTGAGCTATTTTATCTTTCAAAGAAACATTTTTCATCACATTCATTCTTAAATAATTATTGTTGGGAGCGTTTGAACAACCAAAAATTAACATACTAAATATAAATAAATATTTATTCATCTACATATATCCTTTTCACTCGATCTGATACACTTGTAAGATAAACATATGATATAGAATTAAATTTTTTAGCGATAACATTCAAATTTGTTTGCTCATTCATCTCATCTCCCCATATGCATACATATTCGCCTAAATCAATGTCAACATTAGTACAATCTATACATATTAGATCCATAGAGACCTTACCTAATATTGACATTTTATTTTCATTATAATAAACATGTCCACTATTTCCAAATTCTAGGGGTATTCCATCTGCATAGCCACATTGCAGAAGAGCAATTTTCATTCTTTCTTTTACAATATAAGTACAGTCATATCCTATTTTATCTCCTTTATTCACATATTTAATTAATACTATTGGAGCAATAAATTTCATTACTGGCTTTAGGTTTTCATTTATATGATTTAATGGAGAAATACCATATAGAGATAAACCACACCTAACACCATCTAAATGATGCTCAGGAAAATTAATCATTCCTCCACTACTTAATAAATGATAATAAAAAGACTCTCTTTTATAGTTAATAATAATATTACTAAAATTTTTTATCTGGAATGCATTATGATCTGATTTTACATCATAAGAACTTGCAAGATGAGAATATACTCCTTCTAATTTAATATAATTTGAATGCATAGCTGCATTAATAATAGAATCCAACTTATCAAGATCACATCCCATCCTATTCATGCCCGTATTAACTTTAATATGGCATCTTATTTTTCCATTTTTATACTTATTAATCATTTTTATGTCATCTTCAGAATTAATAGTCGCAATAATATTGACATTAATATATGATTTAATCATATCTGAGCAAATTCTTCCTAAATGAAGAATATCAATGCCTAAATTCAATTCGTCAATTTGCTTAGCTTCATCAATTGTAGCTACACAAACACAGTTAATATCTACATCATTTAGTATTTTTACTATCTTATGATAACCATGTCCATATGCATTTGCTTTTACTACAGGCATTATATTCGTGTTACTATTTAATTTTGATTTAATATAATTAATATTATGACGAAATGACCTTAAATTTATTATAGCTTTTGGTTGCATTAATTTTTTATGTTTTTCACAATTTTTTCAATTGAGATATTAATATTTTTAGTTGCTGCTGCTAAAATTCCAGCACTATATGCTGGAGAAATATCCGATAACACCCAATGGATATTTTTAAAATCAAACTCTAAAGATTGATTTAATAATTTTCTAAAAAAAGAGTTTTTTATAACACTACCATGACCTGCAAAAATAAAATCATTATTTGTATAGTTTAATTTTTCTAAAATAGAAATAATATATTCTCCAATATTTCTTGATGCCTCTTGAATAATAGATAATGCCTGATCATTCCCTTGTTCTGCCATTTCAATTATTTTTTCAGCGATTGATGCTATTTTTGAAACTGAATTCTCATCTTCAAAAACAATGTGTAAATCGTCAATATTTTTAAGTTTGTAAGTGTTCATAATAAGTTTATAAATTTCATTAATATCTTTATCTGCGTTTATAAGTCCAAGATTTAAAATTATTCTATCAAGAGCTTGCTTTCCTATCCAAAAACCACTTCCGATATCTTGATCATATCCATTGCCAGCAACTTTATAGGTTTCTCCTTTAGAGTTTCTACCTAAACAAATAATACCTGTACCAACTGAAACTAACAATCCAGTTCCTATAGGGCAAAGGAGATGAAAAGCTGCTTCAGCATCAGATAGAATAATAGAACGTGCTGATACATCTAACCTATCTAATTCCTTTAATAATAATTCTCTTTGATTTTCATTGGAAACTCCAGCTAGTCCAAACCCAAAAGCAGAAATTTCACTTAAACTAACCTTAGCTTTCTCAGATATATCATTTATTAAATTGATCAATCTACTAATTGCTAATTCTTTATAAATTGACAAATTTGTTCCTTGCCCAGCAATCTCAAAAATTGTTTCCCCTGCATTATTAAACAAACACATTTTAGTATTTGTTCCTCCTCCATCAATGCCCAATATATAATCTGCTTTATTCAATTATATATTTCTAACTAATTTTTTATCTAAAATGAAGAAAGATAATAAAAGCATTATTATAGAAAAGAATAATGATAAAATCAATGAGCTAAACATAATTGGTTCTCCAGATATAATATTTTGCAAATTTTGTATCATGCCTGGAATAGGAAAAAATTGTATGTACGTTATGTAAGTTTGGGGGAAATATTTTAAAGGAATAAAAGATCCATACCCAAAAATCATAACAATTAAATAAATAATATTTATTAAGGATAAAGATAGCTTGTTTCCTCTAAATAAATAAAAAAATAACCCAATACTTGCAATCACAATAATTAAGGGTATTATTAAAAATAAAATTAATATATAATTTAAAAATCCTACATGATCATGAGTCAGCATACTAGTTATTATAATAGAAATTGATATTTGGAATGTTCCAAATAAAATTAAAAATAAATAATTTGATAAAAGCAAATAATATGAAGGGATTGGAAGAACTAAGATAGATTCATTTTTAAACGTTTTTTCATATAAATTATATGAATACAAATAAACTGAGAATAGTCCAGTTACTGTCCAGACGCCAGCAGCTGACCAATTAATGTAGATTGGTTTTATATCTAAAACTAACATTGATAGCGGAAGAACAATTAATAAATACACAAATAAAGGAAATGAAATAATAACAGCTAAAAAAATAAATAAACTTTTGCGCAATGCTATAAATTCTTTTTTCAATAAGGTTAAAATGATCTTCATTCTCTATCTCCTGGATCTATTCCCCGGAAAATATCTTCTAATGAACACTTAGAAGAGTCTATCTCATTTATATCATTATTTATACATTCTTTAATAATCTTGAAAAATTCCATTTTATCAGTAGAATAAAATTTGAGTTTATTATCAATCATTGTTGGTTTAATTATGTTTGGTCTTAGAGAAATATTTTTCTTTATAAAGTCAGGGATTTTGTCTGAAAAGGATATTACGAATCTAGCTAATCCAAATGTATTTTTAACAAGATATTCGAATGTTCCATTATATTTAATTGTTCCCCCATATAAAATAGCAATACGATTAGAGTATTCCTGTGATTCATGAAAATTCTGAGTTGCATAAAACACTGTCCTCTCATGTTTTATTTCATTTATATAGTTCCAAATTAGGTCTCTATTTAGGGGGTCTAAATTCAATGTTGGCTCATCTAAAATTAAGATTTCAGGCTTATGAATTAGTGCTCTAGCAAAAGAAACCATTCTAAGAGTACCAAAAGATAAATCATCTGGGAATTTATTCAGATATTTATTTATATTCAATTTTTCAGATATAATTTTAGAATTTTCAACTGCCTCATCTTGATTAAAACCATGTAATTGTGCGTATAAAGAAATATTTTCTAAAATAGTCAGCTCATTATCCATATGATTTTGTTGAGGCATATAACCAACAATAGATTTTATTTCATCAATTTTAGTATCGACATCATAGCCTTTTACATAAATAGAACCTTTATCTTTATAAAGCAAACCACAAATTAATTTTATTATAGTTGACTTTCCAGATCCATTTGGACCGACTATAGAAAAAATTGTATTTTTTTCGACACCAAATGTTAGCTCTGCTAACAAAGTCTCATTCTTGATTTTCTTAGCAACAGATTTAAAAGTTATTGATGCTTCCATTATTTAATGTGCCTCATACCAATTCTTTCCATAACTGTAATCTACTTTTATTGGGACTTTAAATTCTATAGCATTTTCCATTTCATCAGCTACTAATTCTATAATTTTATTAATATCATTTTTTTTAACTTCAAAAATTAATTCATCATGAACTTGAAGAATCATTTTTCCTTTTATATTATTTTCTTTAATTTTTCCATGAATATTATTCATTGCTACTTTGATTAATTCAGATGCTGTCCCCTGAATCGGCATATTAATTGCAGCTCTTTTTTCTGCCTCGACTATATTTCTATTTGATGAACGTAGATTAACAGTATTTCTTTTCCTACCTAAGAATGTACTGACATACTCATTTTTAAATCCATCATCAATAGTATTTTCTATATATTTTTTAATTCCAGGATATCTCATAAAATAATTATTAATAATATTATTAGCTTCTTTCATTGTAATCTTCAATTCTTGAGAAATTCTATATGGTCCTGCCCCATACACTATACTATAATTGATTATTTTTGCAATTCTTCTATGCTTTTCAGACACTTCATCTTTTGATAATCCATAAATCAAAGCTGCTGTTCGAGTATGTATATCAATATTATTTTTGAATGCATCAATTAGATTTTTTTCATTTGAATAGTGTGCAAGAATTCGTAATTCAATTTGAGAATAATCAAATGATATGATTAAATCATCTTTATTTTGAGGTTTTATTGCTTTTCTAATTTGTTTTCCTGTATCTGTTTTTATTGGAATATTTTGAAAATTAGGTTTATTACTTGAAAGTCTTCCTGTAGATGCAATTACTTGATTAAAAGAAGTATGAACCCTATTAGTTAAATGATTAACAAAATTAGGTAAAGTGTTCAAGTATGTATTTACTAATTTACTTAAATGACGGTATTCTAGGATATATTCAATAATTGGATGGTAATCCTTTAATCTTTCTAGAACTTCTACAGCAGTGCTTCTTTTTCTAATTTTTTTTAATTGCAATTGATCAAATAAAATCTCAGATAATTGTTTAGGCGAATTTAAATTAAATTCAACTCCAGAAATTTCAAAAATATTTTTTGTTAAATTATTAATTTTTTTCATCAACTCTTTTGATAAATTTTTAATTAACTCTTCATCAATAAAAACTCCATTATATTCGATCTCAACAAGAGTATTTATTAAAGGAATTTCAACATCATAAAATAATTTTTGCAAATTTAAATCTTTAATCTTCTTTATTTGTTTTTGATAAATTTGAAATGTAATATCTGCATCCTCACATGCATAATAAGAAATATCTTTTAGAGGGACATCTTTCATTGATATTTGATTCTTCTTCTCGCCTATTAGATCTTCTATAGGTACCATTTTATAGTTGAGATAGTCCATAGACAAAAGATCTAACTTATAGCTATTTTTCTCTGGCGATATCAAACTCTCTGCAATCATTGTATCAAAATAAATATTACTCACAAAAATACCATTTCGTCTTAAAATCAAAGCATCATATTTTATATTTTGACCAACAAATTTGATTTTATTTGATTCTAGTATTGGCTTTAGTTTATCCAAAACAATCTCTAAATCTAACTTATTATTTCCTTTAGGACATTGAATAGGGATATAATATCCTTCATTTGATTTAAAACACATTGATATTCCAACTATTTCAGCTTTAATAGCATCAATGTCTGTAGTTTCAAGATCAATAGATAAAACATTAATATTTTTAATTGTTTTTATTAAAGAGTCAATTTTTTTAGATGAATCTATAATTTTGTATTTTTTTTTAGTTTTCTGATTATTTTGTTTTAAATCATTTTCTTTCTTATTTATAATTTTGTCAAATGTATAAATATCTAAATCGTGAAGATAAGGAATGATTTTTTCAAATGTTATATTTTCTAGATCCATATCACTAAGATTAAAAGAAAAATCCACATTAAGATCTAAGGTAACTAATTTTTTTGATAAAATAGCATTTTTCTTACATGTAATTAATTTATCTTTTATTCTTTCATTGCTAACTAAATCAATTGAATTATAAATTTCATTAAGATTATTAAATTCATCTAAAAGTTTCACAGCAGTTTTACTACCAACCCCTTTAACGCCAGGGACATTATCTGAAGTATCTCCTACTAAAGATAGATAATCAATTATTTGATTAGGTGATACCCCCCATTTTGCCAAGACTTCTTTTTGATCATAAATTTTATGTTTTACAAAACTATTGCCAGGAGAATAGATGAAAACATTCTCATCTACTAATTGCATTAAATCCTTATCAGAACTATAAATATATGTTTTAATATTTTCTTTTTTAAGTTTATCTGCTAACGTTCCTAATAAATCATCTGCTTCAAAACCATCTTTTTTATATACTGAAATATTTAATAAATCTAAAATCTCATAAAGAGGCGTTATTTGTTCTGAAAGATCATCAGGCATAGGCTTTCGTGTTGCTTTATATTCGCTATACATTTTATGTCTGAATGTTTTAGCTTTAGTATCAAGGATTACAGATATATATTTTGGATTTTCATCTTTAATTAATTTTAATACTGAATTAATAAAACCATATATGGCAGAAGTAGGTTGACCCTTGGAGGATATTAAAGGATTTTTAATCATTGCATAGTACGATCTATAAATAAGAGCCATACCATCAATTAAAAATACTTTATCTGAATTATTCATTTAGTTATATATTTTTCTTTTTTTTAAAAACAGGGATCTCTTTCATTTTATGTAGATTTGCATTTCTATGTTGATTGTAAATCTTAAGTATTTTATTTTTTTCTTCATTGAAATTTTGATTTTTATCTGCAAGCATGGCCCATTCGAGATCATCATAAGAGATTCCAATTTGATCCTCATCAGTTCTACCATCATTCCAAAGACCATCTGTTGGTTTTGCCAATATTATTTCTTCAGATATTCCTAATATTCTAGCTAAATCATATACTTCTGATTTCATCAAATCTGCGATAGGGCTTATATCTACTCCTCCATCACCATATTTTGTGAAAAAGCCAATACCAAAATCTTCTACTTTATTGCCTGTCCCTACAACAATACCTCTAGAGCTACCTGCTATTAAATATAGAGTTGACATTCTTAGCCTTGCTCTGGTATTAGCTAGAGATAAATCAGTTTGTAATTTAGCTGGGATTACTCTTTTTAATTCTTCATAAGTTGAAGTAAGATCAATGTTTAATAACTTTACATCTTCAAAAGTTTTTTGCAACCATTGAATATGAGATTTCCCTCTGAGTGTCTCATTAAGATTTTGATGAATTGGCATTGTTATTAAAATTGTTTTTTTATTTGTTCTAGCACATAATGCTGAAGTAACAGCTGAGTCTATTCCTCCAGAAACCCCTACAACAAACGAATTTAAATGATTTTTTTTTAAATAGTCTTTTAACCACTCTGATATTTGATCATGCAATTCCATCTAAGGATTTATTCTTGACATTGTTCTAGCAAAAGGAATAGTTTCTCGTATATGTGATAATCCACATATCCATGCTACAACTCTTTCAATGCCCATACCAAATCCTGAATGCTGAACTGACCCGTATCTTCTCAAATCAAGGAACCAATCGTAATCTTCTTTATTAAGTTTTTCCTCTTTGATTCTATGGAGTAAAATATCTATATCTGTCTCTCTTTCAGACCCACCTACAATTTCACCATATCCGTCAGGTGCAAGAATATCCATTCCAAGTACAACATCTTCATTTTGGGGATCTCTTTTCATATAAAAAGCTTTTATTTTTGAGGGAAATCTATGAACTATAACTGGTCGATCATATTTACTTGATATATGAGTTTCCTCAGGAGATCCAAAATCATCACCCCATTTGATATTAAACCCATCTTTCTGCAAGAGTTTAATACATTCAGTATAACTAATTTTAGGAAAAGAATTATCAATTTTTTCTAATGCAGAAACATCTCTTTCAAGAATTTTCAAATCTTCAAATCTTGTATTAAGAACATGTTTAACAATATAGACCAATAATTTTTCTGCCCATTCCATATTTTCTTCGATATCACAATATGCTATTTCAGGTTCCACCATCCAAAATTCAGTTAAATGACGTCTTGTTTTACTTTTTTCAGCTCTAAAGCATGGGCCAAAATTATAATGCCTTCCAAATGCCATAGCACTTGCCTCACCATATAATTGTCCTGTTTGGCACAAGTAAGCCTTAGTATCAAAATAATCTGTTTCAAATAATGTTGAAGTACCTTCTGCTGCATTTGGAGTAAATATTGGAGTATCTACTAAAGTAAAATCATTTGAATCAAAAAAATCTCTAATGGCTTTAATAATTTGATGTCTTATACGAATTATAGCATGTTGTTTTTTTGATCTAATCCATAAGTGTCTATTATTCATTAAAAAATCTGTGCCATGTTCTTTGGGTGTAATAGGATAATCATTAGAGATTTGAATAACATTGAAAGAATTTATATAAATTTCATATCCACCTATTGCTCTTTCATTTTTCACTACTTTTCCTTCTATGGACATAGAAGATTCTTGAGTTATTTTTTTAAACTCTTCAAATTCATCATCTCCAATATGTGATTTTTCAATAATACCTTGTATCATTCCAAATCCATCTCTAAACATTAAAAAAGCAATTTTCCCACTTCTCCTAGAATTATATACCCATCCATTCAAAGTTACATTTTGGTTATCATAATTTTTAATATTTTGCGTAGAAACTAATTTCATTTATTGTCCTTTACCAAGTTGATGTCAATTCATTAATAATTCTTTTGGATATTTTTTCCATTGCAATTCTCATTGCACCTTCTCTCGGAATTCCATATTCATCATTATCTTCTTCATCTATAAGACCATCTAGATCATTATCTAAATTATCTTTTCCTATATCTATGCCTAAACTATAGGTTGACCATTCCATAATATTTTTCTCAATTATATTTTCATTATTAATTAGATCATACCAAATAATTTTAACATTCATAGTAATTTTCCATTCATTTACAATTTCATACTCAGTATTACTATCAATAGTATATATATTAGGTTTATCAGTTAAAGATGTTATAATTATATCTAGTTTACTATCGGCATTTTGAAATGATTCAATATCTAAAATATTTTCAAATAATAAAAGATTCATAAATTTTTCATTTAAAAGATCTGATATCATATACTCTGATGTTTCATTTTTCAATGGTGTTATAACAACGCTATTTATATGAGATGGGATGGAACCTTTAAAAGAATAATAGCTGCAACTCTGTAATAACAATAACAAAAATATATTTATAATTTTAAATTTCATATTCTTTCAGTTTTCTATATAAAGTTCTCTCAGAAATATTTAAAGCTCTAGCAGTTTTTCTCCTATTGTTATTAAACTTCTTTAGATATTTTTCAATAATTTCTCTTTCATATTCAATCATTGTCATTTCACCGATACTATCTTCTTTCAAACCTGTCACACTAGCATCTTTGATATTAATAACAGGTTTTGAATCCTCAGCATTATTATTCTTTTCAGGCAAAGCTAAAAACAATGCAGGGTTTGCAGGCTCTACAGCTTCTTTATCTGTTCGGCCAAACAAGAATTGTTTTAATTCATTAACATCCTGTCTTAAATACAATAACTGTTTTAAGATAAGTTCTCTCTCTAATTTGTCTGGATCAGAATCCAGATGAATAGGTAAATTTTTATTTGAGCCAACCTGATCCATTTTTAAATGTTTATTAACCAATTCTTGAGTTATTCTTTCGCCTTTATTAATCACTAGCATACTTTCAATTACATTTTTAAGTTCTCTTATATTTCCGGGCCAATTATATCGTTTAAGCTCAGCTATTGCATCTGAAGAAAAACCTTTAAATGGAATATCATTTTTATTGGTGAATTCAAGACCAAATCTTTCAACATATAAATGTAAATCATTAAAATGATCTTTTAAAGAAGGGACATTGACATTGATAGTTTTTAATCTAAAATAAAGGTCTTTCCTAAATTTTTTATCTCTAACTCCTTCAAGTAAATCTCTATTTGTTGCAGCAACTATTCTAACATCTACTTTATTTGTTTTAGACTCTCCAACTCTCATAAATTCACCACTTTCTATAACCCTTAATAACTTAGCTTGAATTTCAAGAGGGAGTTCACCTATTTCATCTAAAAAAATAGTTCCTTTATCTGCAGATTCAAAATATCCTTTCTTATTTTCAGAAGCTCCAGTAAAAGATCCCTTTTTATGCCCAAATAATTCACTTTCTATAATTCCTGAGGGTATAGCAGCACAATTAACAATTATTAATGATTCAAATTTTCTCTTACTATTTTTATGTATTGCTTTAGCAACCATCTCT
>CAYSDL010000022.1:0-20708 GCA_964429875.1 uncultured bacterium | reverse complement strand
CCGCTAAATTCAACAACCATATCAAGACCACCAATATAACCATCAGATTCAATAGCTATAGAATTGTCATCTAAAGATATAGTAGCTTCAGTTGCATTAGTTTGAGCAGATCTACCACCTAATATTGAATTAACAACAATAACAATATCAACAACATTAATAACACCATCGCCATTAATATCTGCTTCACAACCACCAACACCACCTAGTTGATCTCCACCTAATACGTGTGTAACCATTCTTACAACATCAACAACATTTGTTACACCATCACCATTAACATCACCAGAAGCTTCACATAAATCATCTAGATCTACGAATTCAGCAACAATCTGTCTTGCTTCAAGTTCAGTAATACATAATGGCTCAAAGTTCATCATAAGTTTACCACTGCAAGGTTCACCTGTGTAATAACATGATGGATCAAATGCTGTAGCACTGTCATCTACAAATAGCTCTGGAGCATAGTACATAATTTGTTCCATTGTATAACCTTGAGCTAAATTCAGTTGAACAGAAGCAGCATTGTATGTTAAGAAATATCCCCATGTTTCTAGAGATAGATCCATTAAATACATATCATTTGCATAATCTACTGATGCGATACATGCAGCTTCAGCACCTGCACCATATGTTGGGCAATCAACGCCTAATAGTCCAGTAGCTTGCTCATTTAAGAAATCAGTATCAAATGATGCAGCCCATTCATCACATGTTTCAGATGTAGTAAGTGCACCAGCTAATGTTCCACATAATCCTGCTGCAAAATCAGGGTTAGTTAAAACTGCACATTCATCAATACCAGCAGTTGCACAATCATAACCTGTCGCATATATACAGTAAGCATCTACAGCAGGCATAGCTTGAGCAGCAGCTGCAGCGCAAGTTT
This sequence comes from uncultured bacterium, assembly GCA_964429875.1. Lineage (GTDB taxonomy): Bacteria > Fidelibacterota > Marinisomatia > SCGC-AAA003-L08 > D37C17 > CAYSDL01. The sequence continues at coordinate 19,819 of CAYSDL010000022.1, read as the reverse complement.
CGTCATCAAAACCTAATTGTAAACATGTTGCAACTAATGCATTTGCAGCGCCATAATAAGCACATGCTCCAGCAAAATCATCAGTTTGTGAAGCATCAAAGCATAAACCTGTTACAGCAGCTACAGGACCACCCGCTCCATCACATAAACCAACAATACCATCAACTACTTGCTCATAACATAAACCTTCAACAAGGTCTGCTACGATACCAGTTAAATCACCAGCAATTGGTGCATCTAAACCTGGAGCTAAAGGACATTCAGCATGAGTATATGTTGCAGGAATATAAGGTAATCCAAAAACTCTATCAAATGCAGAGCCATCATTATTTTCATCAACATCAGGATCATCACCGTAGCCAGAACCTGTGTTTGGACCATCAATACCATTCCACTCAAGTAAGAAATCTACTTCAAGGTTTTGACCCATTTGAGAATTTCCTAGATCTTCAGTTTGGAAATATCCACTAGCACCTGAACCAGCAAAATAGCCAGCACCAAATGCGCCTGGGTTTTGATAGCAAGCGCCAACACATGCAGCTATATCACCACCAAACATAAGAGCAGCAGCACCATCAGTTCCATCAGAACCAAAGCATACTACTTCGCAGCTTGCTGCTAGAATGGTTCCATCAGTTAAAGCAACATAAGGTAATCCTTCAGGAAGTGCTTCTGGAATTGCTACAGCTGGGAAAGCATCAAAAGTACTAGATGCATTTACACCAAACCCTACAGCAGATGCTCCAGCATGATCATTTAATCCTGGGATGCCTATTATATTAGTAGTAGAGAATGCAGATTCAGCACCTTGTTCCCAATTAAATGTATCTGTTACAGGAAATATCTGAGGTGAGGTAATGCATGTTCCTTCAATTAAGTCAATATCAGGATAAAAACTACCTTCAGCTATTGCACCTGTACCATCTGGATATAAGTTAACATTTAGGTTTAACTGTGCTGCATCAATAATTGGAAGTGTAAAAGGTCCATTTGTAAATCTTTGGAATAAAACACCTTCAGGAATTGTTTGCACAGGTACTGATACACCAAAACCATATGCATCGTTAAGAGTAACTACTGCCTCTTCACGAGTTATATGCATGTAATCAACTTTTAAACCTGATAATTTCCAGTTTCCTACTGGATCAGGATCAGCCATTAAAAAACAGAAAGCTGATAGAGTTATTAGTAATCGTTTCATTATTACTCCTCCTTGTTAATTTAGTAATAAGCCTAACAAAAATTCATTAAACAGCAAAATCAATGCTTTTTGCTGAGGGTAGAAAGTAAGGAAAATGAGAACTAATAAACAACCAAAAAGTTCATTTTATTGAAAAATGAATCTACTTAAAGCTCCATTTTGTGATTTATCTCACGTTTTTACCCATAATCCATCTTTTTATACTAAGTACCAGTATTAAAAATCCCAGTATATATAAAAATAGATTAAAGGTCCAGAGAGGTATAAATTGTTGGATGATTTCTATCATTTGGTCATATTCTCTGCAACTAAATCAGCAACATCTTTAACTTTAATTGCTTCTTTAGAATCAGGAGTAAGAGGCCCAAGACCCTGGTTCATCATTCCAAAGCAAAAATTACATCCTGTGACAACTGTATCAGATCCAGAATCAACAACTTGCTGTGCTCTTACTAAATGTGTTTTCCCTTGAGTCTCTTTTTTCCACCATAAACCTCCTCCTGCACCACAGCAAAGAGTGTTTTTCCCATTTTCTTCTAATTCAGAAAAATCATTACAGCATGATTTGATAGCCGTTCGTGGCGCATCTGTTTCATCCATCATTCTAGATAGATTGCATGGATCATGAAATGTTACTTTGTCATTATTGCCTTTATTGAGTTTGATATCTCCATTTTGTATGAACTGTTCTATTATTTGAGTATGATGGAATACTTCATAATCTATTTTAGCATATTTTGCATATTCTACACCAAGGTTAATAGAACAATGGGGGCACATTGTAACAATTTTTTTAACTTCTTTTAATTCTTCCAAATTTGATTGCATTAGCATATTGTAGGTAAGTTTATCTCCAAGCCTGTTTGCTGGCTCTCCTGTGCACTGCTCTTTTTTAAGTATGCCAAATGATTTTCCAGCATTATTAAGTATACTTATAAGATTCATAACTGAATCAGTAAACTTAGGATCCATTTTATATTTAGCAAAGCAACCAAGCCATAGAACATATTCCTGAGACCCATCAAATTCTGGTAATTGCTCAGATAGTTCACTAGTCATTGCTCCTTCAGTATTTCCAGTATTTTGAAGATTACTAAAAAGTTTTTGATACTCTTGAGGAACTTTTCCTTCTACTAGGACTTGCACATTTCTTATTGCATCAGATTTTTCTACTTCATTACCAACAGGGCATACCTGAGAACATGCTTGACAAGTAGTGCATTCCCAGCCAGCTTCTATATTTATATTATTAACTACATCCAGTTTATTACTTAATAAGGAATCTTTAAGGTTAAGAATGAAATGATTTTTTGGATCTAATGTACCACCACCTCTATGTGCAGGACAAACTTCTGTGCACCTGCCACATTCTACGCATGAAAATATATCAAGAGTCTGGTTTTTTGATAACTTATCTAATGACCCAAGTAAATTTTCTAATTCTTCTTCATCTGCTTCCATGTCAATTGGAATAGGAGCATGGTCTGGCATTGTTAATGGTTTAAAAAATATATTGATTGGTGAGAGGACTAAGTGTAAATGTTTAGATTTTGGAATTAATATTAAGAATCCAAGGATTAATGATGCGTGTAGCCACCAATTGATTTTGATACCAATCCCACTGCTAACAGGGTTTGCATATAAAATATCTATTATATAAGTAATCATTAAAATTGTAATAAAAAATGCAACTATTCCTGAGGTGTAAGATGTTTTCTCCCCCAAATATTTTGGTTTTATAATAAATCTTCTATAAGCAAGAGAGAGTATACCTATCATTACAAATATAGACCAGGGAATTCCAAAAAAACTTGCATATAAATGTTTAATCTCATGGCTGAATAGATGGATATTAAATCCAATTAAAAAGTGATCTATTGTGATAATACCAAAAAACATAAATCCCCAAAAAACTAATGCATGCATTAGCCCTGGCCAAAACCTTTGAGATAATACTTTCTTTTGTAATATAAACTCATCGAAAACACGTTTTAATCTAATAAGGGGTTGGTTGAAGGAAAATTTTCCTGTTCCCTTCATAATGATTTTATATCTTTTGAAAATTTCAAAAGAAAATGAAGATATTGCAAAAATGATTAGAACAGCAAGTATCAGTTGCTCTATTAAACTAAAAGTCATGGGGCTAATTTAAAGCTGTTCTGTTAATTTCGGAAGGATTTCAAATAAATCACCAACTACAGCATAATCAGCAATTTCAAAAATAGGTGCATTTGGATCTTTGTTTATAGCTACTATATTCTTGGAGCCTTTCATGCCCACAAGATGTTGTATAGCGCCAGAAATTCCTACAGATAAATATAGTTTAGGTGAAACTGTCTGCCCTGAACTGCCTACTTGTCTTGAATGGTCAAGCCACCCAGAATCAACGACTGGTCTTGATGCAGCTATTTGGCCATTTAGTTTATCAGCTAATTTTTCAGCTACTGGAATATTTTCTTCTTTTGAAATTCCTCTTCCAATTGATACTATAACCTCAGCAGAAGAAAGGTCAACCTCATTAGCAGATTCTCTAAATTTTTCTCCTGGCCTCACATTCAATTTTACAGTTGAAAAGTCAACATCAATTTTTTCAGAATTGGAATTTCCATTTATTAAATCTTCTATACTAAATGATCCAGCCTGAAATGATACTATCCCTTTATTATCTAAAACTATTTTTTCACTTAGTTTTGCTTGATAAACTGGTCTGATAAAATTCAATTCATTTTCAAAATTAAAATTAGTAGTGTCTGATATGAAGGGCATATCCAGTCTTGCGCTTAATCTTGGAACCCAATCTCTTGTTTCATATGTATGTCCAAAAAATAATAAATCTGGAGAATATTTATTATATACAGTTTCTAATGAAGATAAGTAATAAATTGGATTATAATTTTCTAGTTTGGAATTATCAGAAACGATAATGCCATTGGACTTATAATTTGAAAGTTGTTCTACTAATGATGGATCAAAAGTTAATAAATAAATTTCTGCATTATTCCTTTCTGATATTTTTTGTGAAGCAGCAAAAGCTTCGATTGAATTATTATTTATTTTTCCATCTGTAGATTGAATGAATGTAATAATTTTCATTTTTATACAACCTTTATTTTATTTTTTAATATATCAACTAGTTCATCAACTATTTCATCTGGGTTGCCTTCTACTCTAACTGTTTCTTTAGCTTTTATTGGTTGAAACATTTCGGTTGTTTTATATCCATCGCTTGAAATGTCACATAAGACATCATCCTTTGAAAAAGAATCAACTGTTTTGTTTTTAACTGACATAATTCCTTTTAGCGTTGCATATCTAGGTGTATTTATTCCTGATTGTATAGTTAAACTAGACGGAAGATCAAGTTCTGACCATTGGAACCACCCATTTTCAAGTTCTAATTTAACTTTTATACTTTTTTCATTTAATATTTCTGTTCCCATAACTAAAGATGCATGAGAAGTATTGAGGTATTCTGCAATTAATAACCCTACTTGTGCAAATCCGCTATCATTGGATTGAAGTCCAGATAAAATAATGTCGAAGTTTTCATTTTTAATTCTATCTGATATGATTTTAGCAATTTTTTGTGGTGTTTTATTATTTATCCCATCATCAGATATAAAAATACCACTATCAGCTCCCTTAGCTAAAGCATCTTTAATGACTTGACGAGAAGATTCAGGTCCAAATGTGCACACCTTTACACTCCCCTCTGTTTTTTCTTTTAATTGAAGTGCTTCTTCAAGCGCATAAGTATCTGGTTCATTGCTAATCAAATTTAAGGCATCAGCATTTAAGGAAAGCTTATCGCTGCTTAACACTAAATTTGAATCTTCAGAAGCAACTTGTTTTATCAGTACGCAAATCTTCATTTAAATATATCCTGAATTTTATTAAACCGACCGACTAGTCGGTATAATTTACAAAATATTACATTAAAAATAAAAGATAAATTAATTTATTGTATGAAAATAAATAATTATTTTTAATAAATTCAATAAATAAAATCAAATTAATATGTATCGTGTGGTCATCTTAAATTTTTTGTATTTTTCATCTGTTTTTGCAGTTGTAAATCAACGTTCTTATGACAATAATATTTTAAAATCATATTCTCCTTCTAAAATAGAGAAGGAACAAATAGTAATCGATGGAAAGCTTAATGAAAAGCAGTGGAACAATGCATCCTCAATAGTTGATTTTGTGCAACTTGAACCCAATTTTGATTCAAATCCTACTCATGATTCTGAGGTAAAAATTATCTATGATGATGGTAATATTTATTTTGGTATTATTTTATATGACATTCACAAAAATATATCTTATAAAAATGGAGAATATGATGATTTTGAAAACATATTTTTTGAAAGTTCTGATTATTTTACCATTGAAATAGATTCTTTTTTTGATCTAACTAATAGTTATGGTTTTGCTATTAATTCTTCAGGGGTGCAAGCTGATTATATTATTTATGATAATGAATTTTATAATGATAATTGGAATGGAGTTTGGTATTCCGAAGTATCAGTATCAAATCAATATTGGATAATTGAATGTAAAATTCCAATTAATAATTTAAGGTTTGATAATGAATCTAATTTATCAATGGGAATGAACTTTATGAGGTATATAAAAAGAAATAATGAATATATTTCATGGACTCTATTGCCATCCAATGAATCTGATGGGATTGTATCACATTATGGTGAACTTAGTAATTTGAATTTTAATATAAATAAATATTTTTCTATTAGAACAAATTTATATACACAGAAATTGAATTATGATGATTATTATTATTATTATGAAGAAGATATTAATGGAAATATTTCTGGGCTAGATGATGAGTTGTTTAGATTTAATAAAGATGTTCATAATAATAATGTAGGTATTAATTTTAAATATTTGATTAATTCAAACACTGCTTTTGATTTATTAATTAATCCCGATTATTCGAATATTGAACAGGATCAATCCGAGATTAACACCTCAGCATATGAAACATATTATGATGAAAAAAGACCATTCTTTTTAGAACAATCTCAAATATTTTCTTCACCAATCGAGATATTTTATTCAAGAAGAATTGGTCTTGAAAATTTTTATTTTCCTTATATCTTGAATGATAATGAAGGGTATATTGAATTAGAATCACGCATAGAGTTGGCATTTAAGTTTGCAAGCAAAAATAATAAAGGATTATCATATGGAGTAATAGGGTCACAATCCGATATCTCTAACAATTTACTTTTTCAAAAAGATAATAAAGCTTATCAATCTATATTTAGATTACAAAAGGAAATTTTAAATAATAATTCATACATAGGTTTTTTAAATACAAACTTCAATTTAAGAAGTTTTAATTCAAATGTATATGCAATTGATGGTTTATTTAGTAACTCAAATTATGGGGTTAATCTATCTTATCAATTTGCTAGCTCCCATATTGAAAATGAAAAAGGTTTCGGTGGCGCTTTGGAACTAAATTATAAATCATTACCATTTAAAATTAAAAATGGAGAGAATACATTTTTTGTTGATGCCTGGCTTAGGTATGATAAATATGATAAAAATTTTAATATTGATTATTCTGGATATTTGTTTAGAAATAATTTGAAAAGTCGCAATAGTGGGATTTCGTTAAATATTAATGATGGCTATTTTATCCCATCATCATCAGTAAGTCTGAAATCTATACAATCTTATAATTTAGATGAAGTTTTATTAGACAAATTAGTTTCAATTGATTGGTATGCTGAATTGAAAAATTATTGGTCATTAGGCATAGGTATGTCAAAAGCAGATTACGCATATATAGATAGATTATATGATGAATATTTTTATTCTACTTTTCTTTTAAATGTTGATAATATAAATATTAAGAATCCCGCACAAAATAATTATTATTTAAGTTTACAAACAGACCTAAGAAAGAAAGTATCTATAAAAACAGTTTATAATTATTTCATTAATTCACTTAATGATGATGGGGAATGGATAATACTTTCTTCTAAATTTAAAATATCTAAATCCTTAGATGTTGAGTTTATTATTGATAATTTAGATTATTACAAAACATACCAGTTCTTAAAAATTAGAAAAGTAAGCTTACCAAATAGTTTTTCAGATGATATTATAGAAAACAATTATCCAAGAGAAGAATATTGGCATCTTTTTACTAACTCAGATAATAATCAAAGTTCAATGATGGTAAGAGTAACTTCATATATAAAAAATTCTTTATCTATTAAATTTTATGCTGAATACTTTAAATATACAAATAATTGGAATAACGATAAGTTTTATGTTATTGATTCTTTTACACCTGATTTTTCATATCCTGATGAATATCCTTCTTCAGCTATACCTCCTGTTACATATGAAGATATTTTATTATATTCAGCAAAATACAGCTCACTGCACTTAAATTTTTCAATAAATTACCAATTAAATAAAAAATATTTTTTAATAGTTGGTTATCAATATAATAAAAGTATTAATGGACATGATTATAATAATATAAATGACATTATAAGTTTTAATAGTTTGAATATTGATGAAAATAATAGAGCAGAGATATTTTATGATGATACGTTTTTTATAAGATGTGAAATGTTGTTAGGAAATAGTTTTTAGTTTATTTCATTTTAACTGCTTTAACTATTTCTTTTGATGCTGTTTCAATATCTTTCACATTATTAAATCTACCAATGCCTAATCTTATTGATGAATTAATCAGTCTTTTATTTAAACCTATGCTTAATAATACATGAGAGGGCTTTGGTGATGAAGAAGTGCATGCTGAGCCTGATGATACTGCAATATTTGGAAGCTTAGCAATAATCGATTGTCCCCTTAAGGATGGAAAACTTAAGTTTATATTTCCAGGGATTCTATTAACTATGTCTCCATTTATAATTAAATCTTTAATATCATTTTTCAGCTTATCAAGAAGTGTATTTCTTAAAGTCAATATTTTTTTACTTTCTTTTTTAAGGCTATTGTTTGCAATTTTACATGCTTCACCAAAACCAACAATAAGTGGAACTGGAAGAGTCCCTGGCCTTAGGCCCCTTTCTTGATTCCCACCCCAATAAATTGACTTAAAGTTTTTAATTCTACTATCTATATATAATGCTCCAATACCTTTTGGACCATAAATTTTATGAGAAGATAAGGATAAAAGATCAATATTCATTTTTTTAACATTAATCTCTATTTTTGCAAGAGATTGAGCTCCATCAACATGAAAAAATATATTTTTTTCTCTACATATACTTCCAATTTCTTTTATAGGTTGAATGACTCCAATTTCATTATTTGCATGCATAATAGAAATTAATTTTGTATTTTTTTTTATATTTTTAATTATATCATTGATATCGACAATACCATTTGATTTTGGTCTAATATATGAAATATCAACACCCTTTTGTTCTAAATGATTGCAAACATCAAGTATCGCTTTATGCTCAGATTCCATAGTTATGATATGAGAATTTCTAAACTCTCTAATAATATTAATTATAGCAATATTATTTGATTCTGTCGCACCTGAAGTAAAAATTATTTCATTATTTTGAGCATTTATTAGGAGTGCTATTTTCTCTCTTGATTTTTCAACATAAGCCTCTGCCTCCCATCCATATGAATGAGTTCTACTTGAGGGGTTTCCAAATTTTTCTAAAAAAAAAGGGATCATTTTATCCATTATTTTCGGATCTAATGGAGTTGTTGAATTATTATCAAGAAAGATTTTATTCATTAAGGATAAAAATTGTTTTTTCTTGCTTAGTAATGAGCTCCCCAATGATAGTAGATTTAAATTCTGAATTTTGATTTAGGTTGTTTAATAATTCTTTTGAATTATTCTTTGATACAGAGATTAATAAGCCACCAGAGGTTTGAGCATCGGCTAACATTAATTTTTGATGTTTTTTTATTCCAGTATTAAATGAAATACTCTTGTTAAAAAAATCAAGATTATTTTTTGACCCACCAGGAACAATATCATCATTAGCAAGTAATTCTACTTGATCTATAAAGGGGACTTTCTGATAAAATATTTTAGATGATAGCTTGCTTGATTTGCAGATTTCATGTAAATGTCCAATTAATCCATAGCCAGTAACATCAGTGCAAGCATTAACTTTTGTTAAATTCATATTCTCTGCAGCTTTATTATTTAATGTTTTCATTACATTGATAGCTGACTTTATAGTTTCATTTTTTGCGATATTTTTTTTAATTGCAGTAGTAATAATACCTGTACCAAGAGGTTTTGTCAAAATAAGATCATCACCTACTTTAGCATTATTATTTTTTGTAATTTTTTCATTATCAATTATTCCTGTAACTGCCAAACCATATTTAGGAACATCATCTTTTATAGAATGGCCTCCTAAAATATTAACATTTGCTTCTGAACATTTATCTTCACCTCCCTTAAGAATCAAACTTAGTACATCTAAGCCAAGTTTATCTGTTGGGAATGCAACTATATTTAATGCAAATAGTGGTATTCCGCCCATAGCATAAATATCAGATAATGCATTTGCAGCAGCTATTTGGCCAAAAGTATACGGATCATCAACAATAGGTGTAAAAAAATCAACTGTTTGAATAATTGATTGCGAATTATTTAATTCGTAGATAGCACAATCATCAAAATGTTCAAATCCTGAATTTTTTTTATTATTAAATGAATTAAGCTTACTCAAAACTTGAGTTAGGTCTTCAGCCCCAATCTTACAAGCTCAACCTGCGCCACTAGAATATTGTGTTAGTTTTATTTGATTTTCCATTATTCTAAGTTAAAAAAATAATTTCATTTTATTAATAAATTCATTTTGTTGAAATATTATTATAAAAGTAAATTTATATAGCAATATTTGAATAATAAATAAAATATATATAATGTCAGATAATAAATTAAACATCGATTCAGTAGTCACTATTAGATTCTCAGGTGATTCTGGAGATGGAATGCAGCTTACAGGTACTCAGTTTACAAACAACACTGCCATTTTTGGAAATGATCTTTCAACATTACCTGATTTTCCTGCAGAAATTAGAGCTCCCGCCGGTTCTTTAGCTGGAGTTAGTTCTTTTCAGCTTCAATTTGGGAGTAGAGAAATATTTACTCCAGGAGATGAACTTGATGTTCTTGTTGCAATGAATCCAGCAGGATTAAAGGTTCATTTAGAAGATTTGAAAGAAAATGGAATTTTGATAATTAATACAGATAATTTCACTAAAAAAAATCTTGGACTTGCAAAGTGGGAAGAAAATCCCCTTGAAAATAATAAACTTCTACAAAAATATCGTGTAATCCAAATAGGCATGTCAGATCTAGTGAAAAAAGCTCTTGAGGATTTTGATCTAACACCTAAAGAGAAAACTAGAAGTACAAATATGTTTGCTCTTGGTTTATTATATTGGTTATATGAAAGAGATTTGCAGACTACTATGGATTTTTTAAATAAAAAATTTAAAAATAAGCCATTGATTGCAGAGTCAAATATTAAATCTCTAAAAACAGGTTATTATTATGGAGAAACAATTGAAGCAATTAAAACTACCTATAAAGTAGATAAAGCAGAGTTCACAAAAGGGAAATATCGTAACATTATGGGAAATCATGCTCTCTCATTAGGTTTAGTTGCAGCATCACAAAAATCAAAATTAGATTTATTCTTTGGTGGGTATCCTATAACTCCTGCTAGTGATGTTTTGAAATTTTTAGCAAACTATAAGAACTTTGGAGTAAAAACTTTTCAAGCAGAAGATGAAATTTCTGCAATAACAAGTGTCTTAGGTGCAGCATTTACAGGAAAATTAGCTGTGACAGCTAGCAGTGGTCCTGGCATAGCATTAAAAGGCGAGGCAATTGGGTTAGCTGTTATTACAGAATTACCAATTATCATATTAAATATTCAGCGAGGAGGACCATCTACCGGTTTGCCAACTAAAACTGAACAGTCTGATTTATCTCAAGCAATGTATGGTAGGAATGGGGAGTGTCCTTGTGTTGTGCTCGCAGCTAGTTCTCCTTCAGATTGTTTTTATACAGCATTTGAGGCTGCTAAAATTGCTATTGAACATATGATCCCTGTTATTTTATTATCTGATGGTTATATTGCAAATGGATCAGAACCTTGGAAAATTCCTAATGTTGAAAATTTATCAATTATAAATAATAATATTGTAGACTCATGTTCAGATGAATTTATGCCTTATCAACATGACCCTAAAACATTAGCAAGGAAGTGGGCTATTCCTGGTACAAAAGATTTAGAACATAGAATAGGGGGACTTGAAAAATCAGAGGGTTCTGGTAATGTTGATTATGATCCTGAAAATCACCATTTTATGACTGAACAAAGGCAGAAGAAAGTAGATATAATTGCAGATCATATTCCTAATGCTGAAATATTAGGTTTAAATAAGGGGAAATTGTTAGTTCTTAGTTGGGGAGGTGTTTTTGGATCTGTAAAATCTGCAGTAAGTAAAGCTCAAGAATTAAACTATCCTGTGTCTCATGTTCATTTGAAACATTTAAATCCATTCCCTAAAAACTTAGGGGATATTTTAGTGAATTTTGATAAAATTTTAATCCCAGAATTAAACTTAGGTCAATTATTAATGATTATTAGGTCTAAGTTTTTAGTTGATGCTGTTGGCTTTAATAAAGTTGCAGGGAAGCCCTTCTCATCAAATGAAATATTTGAAAAAATAGAATTTATGTTAAAGGAAAAATAAATGGAATCTAAAACTGTACAGTTAACTAAAAAGGATTTTGTATCTGATCAAGATATAAGATGGTGTCCAGGATGCGGTGATTATGCTATTTTATCACAAGTTCAAAAAGTTTTTCCTGAGCTAGGTATTCCTAAGCATCAATTTTTAATAGTTTCTGGAATAGGATGCTCAAGTAGGTTTCCATATTATATGGATTGTTATGGTTTTCATTCAATTCATGGTAGAGCTCCTGCTGTTGCTACAGGCGCAAAACTAGCCAATCCTGATCTTTCTGTCTGGGTTATTACTGGAGATGGAGACGCTATGAGCATCGGAGGGAATCATTTAATTCATGTGCTACGAAGAAACGTAGATTTGAACATCCTTTTATTTAATAATCGTATCTATGGTTTAACTAAAGGACAATATTCTCCAACTTCTGAGCTTGGTAAAAAAACTGTTTCAACTCCTATGGGATCTTTAGATCACCCATTTAATCCTCCTTCTTTAGCATTAGGATCAGGAGGCACCTTTGTTGCACGAGCTATTGATAAAGAAACAAAACATATGGGTGCTATAATTACAGAAGCTCATAAACATCAGGGCACTTCATTCGTTGAAATATATCAAAACTGTAATATTTTTAATGATGGTGCATTTTCAGATTTAACTAATAAAGAATCTAAACTTTCATCAAGATTATTATTAGAAAATGGCAGTCCAATGTTGTTTGGTGATGAAAATAATTTAGGTTTAAAATTAGATGGATCTAATTTTGAAGTAATAGAAATAGGTAAAAATCATTCAATTGATGATGTTCTTATTCATAATGTTAATGATAAAAATTTAGGGATTCTTATAAGTGAAATGACATATAATGAAAAATTGCCCGTACCTTTTGGGGTTTTTTATAAAGAAGATAAACCTACATATGAAAATATGATGGTAGATCAAATTGATTATGCAATTAAATCTAAAGGAGAACCTAATCTTCAATCTCTAATTGATGGCCATGAAACATGGGAAGTAAAATAATTATTTGAAACTTCTTACATTTAAGTTATTATAATATTTAGCTTTAATTTATTATAATGGAAAAAAATAAAAAAATATCTAAAACAGTATCTGACTCTATGGGGAAAATTAAAATTCCTAAGAATGCATTATATGGCGCTCAAACTCAACGAGCAATCAATAATTTTCCTATAAGTGATCTTCAGTTTACAAATGATTTTATTTATTCTATTGTAGTCATTAAAAGATCTGCAGCAATTGTTAATTATAATCTCAAATTACTTAATGTAAAACAAAAAGATTTAATAATAGAAGCCTGTGATAAAATATTAGATGGAAATTATGATGATCAATTTCCTGTAGATGTTTATCAAACCGGTTCAGGTACATCTACTAATATGAATTGCAATGAAGTTATTGCAACTATTGCAAACAATTTATCAAATTCTAAAAATAACTTGATCCATCCAAATGATCATGTTAATCTAGGACAGTCAAGCAATGATGTTATTCCGACTGCAATACATATCTCTTCACTCCAAATGGTTGAAGAAAAATTGTTGCCTGCATTAGAACTATTAAATAAATCCTTATCTCAAAAAAGTTTAAAGTTTAAAAATATAATAAAAATTGGTAGAACTCATTTGCAAGATGCTACCCCAATAACTCTTGGACAGGAATTTTCTGGTTATAAAGAGATAGTATCTAAGAATATCAAAAGAATCAATATCAATAAATCATTTCTTATGTATTTAGCACAAGGTGGAACTGCTGTGGGTACGGGTATTAATACACACAAAGAATTTGGAAAAAAAATTGCTAAAGAAATATCAAAAAAAACAAAAATAAAATTTATTGAAACAAAAAATCATTTTGAAAGCCAGTCATCACAGGATAGTATTGTAGGTTTTTCAGGTGATCTTAAAACTCTTGCTGTAGGCTTAAATAAAATTGCTAATGATATAAGATGGCTTGGCTCAGGACCAAGATCAGGTTTAGGTGAACTTGTAATTCCTGCAGTCCAGCCAGGTTCATCAATTATGCCAGGAAAAGTAAACCCTGTCATATGTGAATCGCTTATCCAAGTTTGTGCACAAGTCATTGCAAATGACTCAGCAATAACATTGGGGGGATTAGGAAGTGTATTTGAATTAAATTTGATGCTTCCTCTTATAGCTAATAATATTTTATGTTCAATAAAAATTCTATCTAATGCAGTAACTGTTTTTAATACTAATTTGTTAGAAGGTTTAGAAGCAGATATTGAAAAATGTAATAATTATATTGAGGGTAGTTTGGCAATGTGTACTTCATTAGCTCCAATTATAGGTTATGATAAGGCAGCTGAAATAGCTTATGAAGCTTATAAAAAAAATAAAACAATAAGAGAAATTGCAAAAGAAAAAAATATAATGTCTGATTCTCAATTAGATAAATTGTTAGATCCTCAAACAATGATCAAACCAAAATAGTAATTTTGGAAAATACAACCCCTGATAAAAATATTAGTTGGAATAGAATTATTTTAAATGTTTTTTTCTCCTCAATTATAATTGTTGTTGGAACTATAGTTTATCTTTTTATTCTTTCTAAAGATCTTCCATCTTTAGATGAATTGCAAAAATTTAATCCAGAACAGGTTACTAAGATTTTATCCTCAGATGGTATAGTCATAAAAAAATTATATACTCATAAAAGAGATATGATTGAAATTAGTTCAATCCCTATACACTTGAGAAATGCTTTATTATCTATGGAAGATAGAGATTTTTATGATCATAATGGAATAAATATAAAAGGTATAATTAGAGCTATTGTTATTAATATCACTTCTCTTAGTACAAAACAAGGCGCAAGTACTTTAACTCAACAATTAGCAAGAAATATGTACAATGATTTAAGTGAAACCTATAAAATTGGGGCTAAGAAAACTATAAAAAGAAAATTGAAAGAATTTATTACGGCATTAAAAATTGAACAAACATATACAAAATCAGAGATATTAGAATTATATTTAAATTCTGTTTATTTTGGACATGGTAACTACGGTATACAATCAGCATCAATTTATTATTTTGGAAAAGATGCTTCTGAGTTATCATTAGATGAGTCTGCAATTTTAGTTGGACTTCTTCCAGCCCCAGCTAGATTTAGCCCTAGAAATCATCCTGAACGAATTCATAATAAAAGAGATTTAGTATTGAGAATTATGAAAGAAAGAGGGTATATATCTGACTTTGAATATGATAATTCTTTAAAAAAACCTTTACCAGAAAAAAATTATGATTATGATAATAGTCTTGCTCCACATTTTTCAGAATATATTAGAAGAAAATTAGAACTTATTGATAATGATTTAAATGTTAATATTTATAAGGATGGGTTAAATGTTAATACAACCTTAAATAGTAAAATTCAAAATATTTTGGAACGTAATTTTGAAAAAGTAATGAAGAATAATCAAAAAGTATTTAATAAAGAACTTTTAAGTAATCCTCTAATATTAAAATCTATACAAAAGAATAATAATATTGATTTAGATTCTTTAAAATTTATTCTAAAAAATAATTTAGATATTCCAAAGAATCTAAGAAATAAGCTTCTTGTGCAAGGATCAGCAGTAGTATTAAATCCAAAAAATGGGAATGTACTAGGAATGATAGGTGGCAGATCTGAAGATATTTACATTGATCATTATAATAGATCTACTCAATCAAAACGACAACCAGGATCTGTTTTTAAACCATTTATTTATTTATCTGCAATTGAAAATGGAGCGAAACCATGTACTCAGTTAATTAATCAGCCTTTAGTGTTTTTTATTGATGACACAACAAGGTGGAACCCGCAAAATCATGATGGATCTACTGGATTGCAGACTAGCTTAAGAGATGGACTTAAAAGATCTTTAAACTTAATCTCTGTTAGAGTTGTACAAGAATTAATCAACCCTTCAAAAGTAAAAAAAACTGCAGAAAAATTTGAATTTTCTACACCAATAAGAGCAGTTGATGCGATTGCTCTTGGTGTTTCTGAGGTGAAATTGTTAGATATTGCAATTGCATATTCTGCAATTGCAAACAATGGGATTCTAAATGAACCTCTTATGATTACATCTATTTTAGATAATGATGGTAGAAATTTGAAAAACTTTAATCCTGTATCAAAAGAGGTTGTTGATGAAAAATCAATTTTTATATTAAGAGATATGATGAAATCTGTGATTGATAATGGGACAGGTTCTTCTTTAAGATGGAAATATAAATTCTACACTCCAGCAGCAGGAAAAACAGGAACAACAAATAATAAAACTGATGCATGGTTTATAGGTTTTACTACTGATATTGCAATTGCAGTATGGGTTGGAGTTGATGACCCCCAAATGAAACTTGGGGAAAAACAATATGGCTCAAAAGCAGCTTTACCAATATTTGCAAATACAATAAAAGAAATTTATGATTTAAAAGAATATCAATTTTATAATGAGAAAGTTAAATTAGATAAAAAATCTGACTGGGAAATGCCAGATGGTGTTATTGAAAAAAATATTTGTAAAGAGACATGCTGCCTATCAACTGAATGGTGTGATTCTTATAATGAGTATTTTTTAGAGGATAATATTCCTGTAGATGAGTGTGAGGAATTTTCTAATCCATTATTTAGATTTAAATAAGTTTATTTAGGCTTGAAATCAAAATCTATATCATTTTTTTCAGAAATTTCATTTAATTCTTCTAGAAATTTTTTAAGATCTATATTCTCAGGTATTGTTAATGTAGAATTTAGTATAAAAATTGGATAGCCTGTATTTGCAGCATTCCTCACATAACTTTCCATATCTAAAATATTTATATTATATTTTTTAAATAAATTACTGTATAAATAAATTATTCCCTCATTATCTGCAACATTAATACTAAATAAATATTCACTGAAATTATGGTTTTCTTTTTTTGTTTTTGTAATTTTATAATTAATTTTTAAATCTTGAATAAGATCTAACTCATTAAATAATTTTTTTGTATTTTCTAAGGGAGCTTGAATTAACATCAATAATGAAAAATCAGATTCTAATTGAACCATTTTGCTTATTTCTATATTCCCCTTATATCTTTTAATTATATTGCTAATTTTAGATACCAAACCAGGTTTATCATTACCAAATGCATTTATAATTATTTTAGTCATTTTATTTAGTTGTTTTTTTTAAAAAAGATAAATTTATTTTAAGCGATCGATTTTCTTTAGTGTAAATATTATATAAATAATAAGATAATATACAGATAAAAATATTAGGCATCCACATTGCAAGACCCGGATTAATCTTATCTTGTTCAGCTAAATTTTCACCAACAATTAAAAAACACCAATAAACAATAAAAAATATTAAGCTCATCCCAAAGCTAAAACTCATATTCCCCTTTTTCCCCATGATTCCAAGAGGTGTCCCTAGCAACATAAAAAATAAACATGCAAATGGAAGAGTTATTTTTTTATGCTTTTCAACGCTAAATTTATTAATTTCTTTAATATGGTGAGGAATTAATCTGTTGTTTTTTTCTTGTCTTAGTGTAAGCTGGTTAACTTTATTTTTGATTCTTTTATAAGTTAGTAAATTTTCTGCAGCACCTGTTTTATCCAAATTTGATATTACATTTCTAAGAGAGTCTAATAAGTAAGCATCTTTTAAGAGCTCTGAATTTATATCTTTAATTTTATTTTCATAAAAATTTATTTTTTCTGATAATAGATGAATGTTCATTTCTCTTTCTTGTCTACTAATATTTACATTATTATTTATATTTAATTCATCAAAGGGAATAGTTATTTTATAATTCTCAAAATATGTTTTACGATATTCATCTTTTTCAATCAAATGTTCATGAATTGAACCACTAGTAAGATCTAGGATTATTCCATCTTGCAATGGATGAAAACTTCCTTTATCAGCTAGTATAGTTGTATGATTATTAACATATTTGTTATCAAAAATAATTATATCATTAAATGAATTATTATCTAGTCGATTCCCAAGATATATTATTTTATCTGCCAGTGTATTTAACAATTGTTCATTGAATTCAACATCAGGTCTAGTTCTACTTATTTCATAGCTTAATTTTTTCATATTATGATTCATCTCAGGTAATATCCATAAATTGAAAGGAAGCATAAAAGAAATAATTAATAGGCTAAAAATAATTCCTGGTTTTAAAAAATCCATAAATGTAATTCCTGAAGCTTTAAAAGCAGTTATTTCATTATCAGAAGATAATCTTCCAAATGCCATTAGTGTTGTTATTAGAATTGCCATTGGTACAGCTAATGAAAATATCCATGCTGAATTTAATAGAATAAATTTTAAAACAACTCCCATTGATATTCCTTTTCCTAGAAATTTATCAAGATTTTTAAGAAGGAAATTTGAAAGCAAAACCATAACTATTACTATTAATGAACCAAAAAAAGGAGTTGCAAGTTCTTTCAGGATATATCTATTTATAATTTTCAATATAGTAAAATATTATTATAATTAATTATTTAGAATATTTTCAATATTAATTATAATATCAGCTATATTTATTGTAGAGTCTTGGTTTATATCTGCAAGTAGATTTTGATGTGTATTTTGAAACTCATTTATCTCAAGTACATGCTCAAGCATAATAATTATATCAGTGATATTTAAAATATTATTGAAATTAAGATCTCCAAAATCAGTATCTGATAAAATATTTATATTAAAATTATTTGCAATCCATTGATTATTACCTTTTAAAAAAAAGTAATCTATGTTATCAGAAGAATCAATTGATATATGTTGATTGTTTTCACAATACCCAGATGTTTGTTCATATCCATCATAACCCATTACAATTATATCAGTAAAATTTGAGTTCCATATCCGCTGTCCTGATATTGTATCATTGCAGTATACATTCAATAATACTTCATTTGAAACTTCAAGGCCACTATGGTAAATAGATTCAATAAAAAAGATAGATTGAAGGGTAGACTGATTGTAAGAGGGCTCAAAATCTTCATTATCTAAAGTTTCAAATTGAGATTCAGATGAAACATTTATACTTGGGACGTTATATACAAAAGGAGTATAATCACTAACAATGAACCAGTACCCTTTCCCAGGTTCAAAAGTTTGAAGAGAGCCATACCAGGAATCATTAATACTTAATAAGGCTGCATCCTGACCTAAGATTGCATAAATCATATTCGTAGAGAAAGTATTCAAAGCATTCATAGTACTTTGTTCAACACTAAATGGATATGAAATTAAATTTGAACCTGGGTGTAAAAGATAAATATTACTATCTATCTCATCACCTAAAAATAAAAAAGTAACCGGTTCATCAATAATTACCCAATAACCATTATCAGTATTTATGGCATCTAAGCTTCCTACCCAATTTGAATTATTATTATAAGATAGTGCATCTTCTGTAATAACAGATATTATATTTGGATCAATTTCATAATTTGAGAGTAAATCTTCATTTTCAAGTGTGAAAAATATATCAATGCTACTATTATTAGAAATTATTGGAAAGCTAATTAAATTGGGACCTTCTTCTAAATTATAGCTGATAAGATGTTGATCTTCAGCTAGAAGTAAAGTCGATAAAACACAAAAGTATACTGCAAAATAATATTTATTAAACATATTCATTTCCTCGAATATACCCATTATTTAATTTAAAAATAGTAATATTTATCACAAAATTAAATTTTATATAAATTAATTTATAAAATTTTATAAATTTTCAAGCTGATATTTTAAGCAAATAAAGAAAATCGAGGTGTAGCGCAGCCCGGTTAGCGCACCTGCTTTGGGAGCAGGGGGTCGCA
>CAYSDL010000021.1:0-21064 GCA_964429875.1 uncultured bacterium | reverse complement strand
CTTGTAGTTTTTTTTCTACAAACTCTGGTTTTAGTTTTGTGATTTGTTTGTGCCTGATCATACAATTTCCAGCATTCTATTAAGTGGTTTTAACGCTTTCACCCTTATAGTTTCATCAAGAGTTATTTCATTTTTAAGATTTTCTAAAACATCAACTATTTTATCCATTGTGTTTAGCCTCATATGCGGGCATTCATTACATGCGCATCCATTATTGGGGGGGAGTGGAATAAACTGTTTGTTTGGATTTGTCTTTTGCATTTGATGGATAACTCCAGGCTCTGTTGCAATAATATATTTTTCATCATTTGTTTCGTTTACATTTTTTATAAGAGCACTTGTAGATCCTATAAAATCAGCGTGTACTAAAATGTTTTCTTCACATTCTGGGTGTGCTAAAACTTTTGCCTCTTCATGTTCAACTTTTAAACGCACAAGTTCGCGCTCTGAAAAAATCTCATGTACCTGGCATGTCCCGTTCCAAAGCACCATGTCTCTACCTGTTTCTTTTATAATATATTTTCCAAGAAACTTATCTGGCGCAAAAAGAATTTTTTTATCTTTTGGAACAGATTCAACCACTTTTTTTGCATTTGCTGATGTGCAAATAATATCTGAAAGAGCTTTGACTTCTGCTGAGCAGTTAATGTATGAAATTACTATATGGTCGGAATATTTATTAACCCACTCTTTAAATTTTTCTTCTGGCGCACTATCTGCAAGAGAACACCCTGCCTCCATGTCTGGGATAATTACTTTTTTTTCTGGGTTTACAATTTTAGCAGTTTCTGCCATAAAATGCACACCACAAAAGAGGATTACATCAGCGTCTGTTCCTGCCGCCTTGCGTGATAGTTCTAAGCTATCACCAACAAAATCTGCCATATCTTGAATTTCAGGTTCCTGATAATAATGAGCTAGAATAACAGCGTTATTTTTTTCTTTTAATTCTTGAATCTTCTCAAGCATTATTCACCATTTAAAATTTTATCTATATAGATAACAAGATCTATAACGTTTAAAATCCCATCTAAATTTGCATCGCCGCTTTGTGCTCCTGCCATAAACGCATCATCATCAAATCCATCTTCATTGATATCTGCTATTGTTGGAGGGATGACAAAGACTGTTCTGTGTTGTGTTTGTGCTGCATTTTCATCGTTATCACTACAATCATAAAAAACCGTATATGTTCCAGGGATATTTATATTAACGACATCTCCGCTTACTTCAACTTGATGTGAAATGTCTCCATCTTCTTGGTCTTGGCAGGTTGCTCCGCTGTCTATATAATGATCTAATGAACCTTGTATTAATATTGTTGCATTACCATCTACAATAGATATAGCTGGAAAATGGTCACACCATCCATCGCTATTATTGTCTAAGCAGGTTGTTTGTTGTTCTAATACAGTTAAAACAAATGAAATAGAATGTGTTGCATTTCCATCGCTAACTGTAATGACAATATTTAACGTTACGTTTGCTTCTTGAGGAATAATGGTTAAAATATTTCCATCAATATTTGCCGTAGCGTTTCCTCCTGAAACTGTTGGTGTATATATAAGGGCATCACCATCTGCATCTTCTGATTGTAGATAAGAAGTAAATGTTTCACCTAAAAAAATCTCATCATTATCAATTGCAAATAAATAAGGAGCATCATTTACAGCATTAACAACCAAGGTAACCGTTGCTACGTTAGAATCAGCCTGCCCATCATTTACTTTAAATTGAAAACTATCTGTTCCGTTAAAATTAATATCCGGAATATAGGTTGCCACATTTCCTGAAAGAGTTGTTGTGCCATTAGCGGAGATTCCTACTATTGTATAATTTAATATGTCTCCATCTTCATCGTAAGCTTCAAGTATTAATGTTATTGTTGTATCTTCGTCGAGCGTACAAATAGCATCTCCGGCAACGGGAGGGGTGTTGGTATAACTTAAATTAAATTCTAAAGGACTAACAAGGTCACCTGAAATGCCATCTTGAATAAAATCTATAGTTTCTAAAATAAAATAGACTGTATCTAGCTCTTGGTCATAAAATTTAAAAGATATTGCTTCTCCTCCACTAAAAGAGTTTGAATATACTTGTATCAAAAAAGCTTCTTGTCCTGCGTATGGTCCAAACGGAATGGTTGTAGAAGTTGAAACGCCAACACATTCATCTTGCTCATTAAATGCCGCCAAAACATCACCATAGGACGCTTCTTCATTAATGATAACTGCCGTAACAGACATTATATGTTCATAGTCTGCTGGATTAAAATCCCACTCGGGAGGCTGAGCCCAAAGAGAATGTATTATAAAAATAAAAATTATTTTTTTCATTGCTTCTACTTTTATTTCTTCCAAATTCACTATAATCTACATTGTTTTAGATATTCGATGTTATCAGTAAATACTCCATCAATTTTTTCTCCATCAAAGACCTTTTTATCATTTATGGTATAGGAATTTATTTTCATGCCTTTACCTCGCGCCCATTTAACAATCCAGGAATCAAGAAGTGAATAATGGATATGAAGATTGTCTGGCCTTATTCTGCACATCCACACTAAATTATTCCAGGGATGAAAAATCATACTCCTATTATATAAGTACCCAAGTATTGTTTTTGATCTTTTTAGTTTAAGCCTTAATAAAATAAGAGGATTAAAGCTGGAGACGATACATTTGTCATCCATTCTTTGTTTATCTAAAAATTGTATAAGGGGCTTAATAATGCCCTGGCCTTTTAAAATTCCGTCTGATTTAATTTCTATATTAACCGCCTTAATTTTATCAAGGAGTGGAGCAAAATCATCCAGCAGCGGAATTATTTGGCCTTGCTTTAGTTTAATTTCTTGTAGCTCATCATATGTTAAATCCTGAATTTTTTTATTTATTCCAGCGAGTCTTTGCAAATCAGAATCATGAAAAATCACAATTTTATTGTCTTTGGTAAGACGAATATCAAACTCTAGCCCATCTACGCCCTCATCAATTGCTTTTTCAAAAGAATTAAGGGTGTTTTCTGTAATGTGTGTTGGAGATCCTCTGTGTCCAAAAACAAAAGGCCTGTTCTCTGGATAAAAGTTTTGGGAATTCTTTTTCCACTGCCAGACAAACACAATGTAGTACATAATAGCAACGGGAATGCAAAAAAGTAAAAAAACATTAAACATTTTTTTCTACAACCTTTGCAAATAAAGATAATAAAACAGCAACAAAAACATCGTAGATTGGCACAGCTCCAGGCACGCCAAAATTCCAGGCAATAACCAGCACCAACCAGAGTAAAAATATTTTTTGATTTTTTTTCATAAATAATTAGGTATAAATAACTTATAAAAGTTATTTTAAATAATTCGATGAGACAACAATGTTTATAATTTGTTAATAACTTTATGAGATTATGAGGATAGAAGACGCAAAAAACAACTGGAAACAATGTAAACAAGAGATAAAGAAAGAAATTTCTTTTCAGGCATATCAAACTTGGTTTTCTGGTTTAAAATTAGTTAACGCTGACCACGAAGAGGTTACTCTTCAGGTACCAAACAGGTTCCATTATGAGTGGATTGATTCAAAATATGGAGAATTAATCAAGGCTTCTTTGTCAAAGGTTTTTGGTGGAAGTTTAAATATTAATTATAGCGTTATTGTGCAACATGAAGAAAAAACGGAAGATAATGTACAAAAGATTGACAAGCTTATTCCAACGTCGTTTAATAAGGCTTCCCAGTTAAATAATCGTTATATTTTTTCAAATTTTATAGAGGGGAAGGGGAACCAATTTGCAAAAGCTGCGGCAAGCTCAGTTGCAGATGGCCCAGGACAAACACCTTTTAACCCTCTTCTTGTGTATAGTAATCCTGGCCTTGGAAAAACTCACCTTATTCAGGCCATTGGAAACCATATTGTAAAACATCATCCCAACCTAAAGGTGATTTATGTTACAAGTGAAAAATTTATGTTAGATTTTATATATTCAATTCAAAACAATAAGTCTACACAGTTTGCGCAGTCTTATAGGAAGGTTGATGTTCTGCTTGTTGATGATGTGCAGTTTTTTCAAACAAAAGAGCAAACCCAGGAACAGTTTTTTCATTTGTTTAATGATCTGTTCCAACAGGGAAAGCAAATTGTTTTAACAACAGACCGCCATCCAAATGAATTAACAAATCTAAAAAATCGTTTAGTTTCAAGATTTCAGTCTGGGTTAATTGTAGATATACAGCCGCCCGATTTAGAAACTAGAATTGCCATATTAATGAAAAGGGCTGCTAATGAAAGGCTTGATATTCCTTATGATGTAACTGAGTTTTTAGCAAGATCTATCCAGGATGACATTAGAATGATGGAGGGAGCTTTAGTAAAACTGTTAGCCCTTTCTTCTCTTACTAGATCAGATCTATCAGTTGATCTTGCTAAAAAAGTTATTCATGATCTTATGGGTGAAAAGGCGGTTAAATATAGCACTTTAAACCAAATAGGAAGCGTTGTGAGTGAGCGGTTGCAGGTATCAAATAAAAAAATATATGGAAAAAGCCGAGTTATGGATGTTGCTAATGCAAGACAGATTGCAATGTATGTTGCCCGGGAAATAACAAAAAACTCCCTAGGTGTTATTGGTAAACATTTTGGAAACAGGGATCATTCAACCGTTATACATGCATGCAAAAATATTGAAGATAAGCTTGAAAATGACTCCCATTTAAATAAAACCATTGAACAAATTAAAGATAAATTGGAACAGGAGATATAATGACAAAGATTGTAATTATTGATGATGATCAGGAATTAACAGATTTATTAGAAGAGTTTTTAAGTAAGTTTAAATTTCGTTTAGAGGTTTTTCATAATCCTATTAAAGCTCTTGAATACTTAAAAAACAACGTTTGTGATATTGTTTTATTAGATATTATGATGCCAGAGATGGACGGCCTTCAGGTTTTAAGAAGCCTTAGGGAGCATTCTGAGGTCCCGGTAATGATGGTTACTGCAAAAGGAGATGTTTCAGACAAAGTTGTTGGCTTAGAGCTTGGGGCAGATGATTATCTTGCAAAGCCCTTTGAGCCCCAGGAGCTTTTGGCGCGCATCCAATCAATTCTTAGGCGTGTTAAGTTTTCTAATTCCTTGGTTGATGTTGTTGAATTTGATGATCTTGTGGTTGATAAAATTAAAGAAGAGGTGATTTTAGATGGAGAGGTTGTTCATTTATCAACTTCTGAATTTGAAGCGCTTGCATTATTTATTGATAACAACAATGAGGTGCTAGATCGTGAATTTTTAGTTGAGAATCTTAGGGGAATCCAATGGCAAACATTTGATAGATCTGTTGATGTTTTAGTTAGCCGGCTGCGCAACAAACTTGGAGAAACCCCAAATAAAACACGTTTTTTAAAAACGGTTCACGGTGTTGGATATAAATTTGTTGCTAAACCTAAAAATATTTAGTTTTGATTGATTATTTTAAAAGGCGTATTTTTGCAAAAATTGCGCTGCTGTTTCTTTTTGCTTCATTTGTTTTGCTTTTCTCATCATATTATGTGTTTAATTGGTCTTTTACAGAAAGTGATAATATTTTAGATGCGCATGATGCTTATTATAATTATAAGCTTGTTGATTCATGGGGCTCTCCTCCCGATACTTCTATTCTACAAAAAGAGTTGAAAAATTTAAAATTAAATTGTGCAATATTTTATTCAGATAAAGATACTACATGTGAAAATGATTCTCTTTTATATTGGTCTAATTTTGAAAGTCGTGTGGATTTATGTGAATATATAAGCTACTCAGACTCTAAGGAGTTTGAATTAATGCATAATATTAAGTTCCCCTCTTATGTCTCTTTTGGTGATTTTTATTATTTACATGATCGGTATCAGGCCACCCTTGTTGATAATGGTGCTTTTCAATATCTCCTTACAATTGAATTTATTGATCCCAATGTGGGCTTTTCTATTGTTCCTTTGTTGCTTTTGTTGTGTGTTTTTATGTTGTTTTTATATTTGCTTGTTGCCCGCCTATTAAGCCCAATTAATTGGATTGAAAAAAGGGTTACTGCTTTAAGTGAGGGTGATTTTTCTTCTAAAATTAAAGTCTTAGGAAATGATGAGTTGGCTGTGTTGTCTAAAAACTTAAATCATCTTGTCTCTCACTTAAAGTCATTAATGGACCAAAAAGAGCGCCTTTTATCTGATGTCAGCCATGAGCTGCGTACGCCTCTTGCAAAAATTCGTCTTCTCCTTGCCTTGGTCCCTGAACATGACAAAATTAAAGAGGTTGATAAAAATATTAAAAAAATAGATTCTTTAATTACAAATATTCTCCTGTCTGATAAAATGTCAACACCATATTCAAATTTAAATAAAAAGGGAATTACTATTAAGGGGTTGGTTGACGAAGCAATAGATATGAGTTTTGTAAAAAATGTTGATTTTCAATTTAATGGATTTGATAAAGAGCGTGTTGTTGTGGATATTATTAAAATGTCTGTGGCAATTAAAAATCTATTAGAAAACGCAGATAAATACTCTGGAAAATCTAAAAAAATAACACTTTGTGTAAGTATTGATAGTTCTTTTGTTTGTTTTTCTGTTATTGATTCTGGTCCTGGTGTTGATGAAAAAATTATTGATAAAATCACTAAAGCTTTTGTGCGTGGAAAAAACAAACCTGGGGCTGGCTTTGGTTTAGGTTTGTCTATTTGTAAAAAGGTTGTTGAATCTCACGGTGGAACATTAAAAATAAAAAATAATGATACTGTAGGTGCTTGTTTTTCTCTGTGCATTCCAAAATAAACTTTTTCTTGTTTAATATGTTTAGTAGATCTAAAATTTCATTATGCAAAAAAACAGTGTTAATAAGGTTGTTTTAGTGGGGCATTTAGGCGCAAGGCCAGAGGGTCGCTACACTCCGGCTGGTCGTTCTACTGTGAATTTTTCTATAGCAACAAATGAAGCGTGGAAACAGCAAGATGGGCAGGCTGTTAACCATACAGAGTGGCACCATGTTGTTGCTTGGGATAAGCTCGCTGACTTCTCTCAAGAATATTTACAAAAAGGACAGTTGGTGTGTGTTGAGGGGAAGCTTCATACTCGCTCTTGGAAAAGTAAGGAGGGAAGCTCAATGAAAACAACGGAAATTATTGCTTCTCAGATTACCCCGCTTGGAATAAAAAAGGAGGGGTAGTTTTTTTTGTTACATTTTTTAATTTTTTTTTGTTTTGTTTTATGTTATTCTTTTAATATATTAACTTGTAAGTAATTAATTTTCTCTTTTATAGAGGAGGGTAGAAATATGAAAAAATTTATTTTGTTAACGTTGGTTCTTTTTGCTTTTGGTTTTGGTAGAACCTCAGGGAAACATCAGATTGTTGTTTCTCCTGAATATTCTATTGGTGGTAAGTCTTCTTTTGGAACAATTACTGCTGAAAGTTGGTCAGAGGATAATTCTGTTGAGCGTAAAAGGAGATATAAGAGAAGGAAGAAAACTAGAAGACCTCAAAGAGGAAGATAAAATTTAGAGGGGCTCCTGTGAGCCCCTTTTTTTTATTAAAAACATGTCTCAAAACCCCACATATAAAGATTTAGAAATAGTCCCAAATGAGTTTTCTGATAGAGACTATACTATTAATATTTCTATCCCTGAGTTTAATTGTGTTTGTCCTAGAACGGGGCTGCCTGATTTTGGCACCATTCATATTACATATATCCCTAAAAAACATATAGTGGAGTTGAAATCATTAAAGCTTTATATTGTTAAATTTAGAAATATGGGGATTTTTCATGAAAATGTAACTAATGTAATATTAGACGATTTTAAAAAGGCGTGTTCTCCAAAAAAAATTAAAGTAGTGGGCGATTTTAAGCCAAGAGGTGGAATTAAAACAGATATTTTAAGCGGCGATAATGTTTGATGGCTTTTTTATTTTTTGTCGTAAATTATATAAAGGAAAATTATAGGCTTTATTATGAAAACAACAATTAGAATAAGTAATAGAAAAAGAAAAAACAAACATGGATTTAAAAAGCGCATGTCTTCTTCTTCGGGCCAGGCGGTCTTGGCAAAAAGGAGAAAAAAAGGAAGACATAAACTAACGGTTAGTGATTGAAAACGTCCCTGTCATCGGCACAATTTAAATCTGTTTTAAATAAATCTACCATTCAAACTATTAATAATCTACAATTTTACTATAGTGGGTCCTCTTGTTCTAAAATTGGATTTATTGTCAGCAAAAAGCTTGGTTCTTCTGTTGAAAGAAATAGGTTTAAAAGAAAGTGCCGTGGTCTTTTTTTAAATATGAGTTGTCATTTTAATCAAAAATTTTTCTTGATTGTTTGGCCTAAAAAATCTCTTTCTGGTATTGTGAGCCTTTCCGATAGTTTTGCTCGTTTAAATCAAAAGCTTTGTAATGATTAGTTTTTTTCTTAAAACAATTATACGCCTTTATCAGCTTCTGCTTTCTCCTTTTTTTGGAAGGGTTTGTAGGTTTGAGATTTCCTGTTCTAATAATATGTTGGCTTGTTTAAATAGGCTTGGATTGGTTGTTGGTTTTTATTTTGGATTAAGACAACTTTTTCTGTGTAATCCTTGGTTTGGGATTAATCAAACGCAGGGCATAAAATGACAGACACTAAAAGAACTTTATTTGCTGGTTTTTTAATTGCCTTATTAACCCTTTCTATCCCCTTTTATTTAAATCTTATTGGTGTTGATATAAATAAGGTTGAGTTAGAAGTATCAACAGAGAAAGTCCTTGCTAGCGACCCCCCCCCGTCTTCTTTTGTGTTTGAAGACTTAACCTCCAAACAACCAGAAAAAAAGAATTTGGGTTCTGAGGGCTTGTTTCATTTGTCTGTTTCAACTAATAAATATGTTGCTGGTTTGTCAAATGTTGGTGGTGGTTCTTTAAATAGTTTTTCAATTGTTGATTTCAGTGAGAAATCTTATCAATATTTAGGTGGTTATAATGAGCTTGGAGAGTATGATCCTGCTCAACCTGTTTCTTTATTAAATAGCTCTGATCCTTTTATTTGTTCTCCTTGTTTAAAAACAAGTGGAGCCAATGGTTTTTTAATTTCTGATTTGTTTAGTATAAATAAAATTCAGGTTTATAAAAATGGCTTTGAACAAAACATTCCCCTTCTCTCCTCTGGAAATTCTATTACTTTGGTTGATAATGACTCTCTTGTTGTTTTAATGTCTGCCAGCACTCCTTTTGGTGTGGTTGATAAAAAAACTGTTTTTTATAGTAATAGTTTTTTAATTAAGCATTTTTATTCAATAGATAAAACCAATGATTTAACATTTGTGTGGAGTGAGGGCATAAATCCTACAGAAAAAAACTTAACTGAGGAAATAACTTACTCGCAGGCTTTTGTTGCTCAAGATAAAGAGATTGAAGACCTCTCTTTCTCGCCTTCTTCTTTAGATGATAAGGCTGATGTTGTTGTTAAGCGTGGGCTGACTGATTGGGTTGCGGTAAGAAATAAGTATTTTATTAATGCTTTTATTTCTGAGAACGCTGTTAGTGGTGAGCTTTCTGCTCACACTCGCGAGCTTTCTGTTGGGAGTTTAATTCCTGTTTTTGAGGTTGGGTTGGGGTTAGGAAACGTTAATCGTTTTGAAATTTCACAGTTTTTTGGTCCTCTTGATGTAGATGTTATAGGGGAGTCCAACACATATTTGGATAGGGTTATGAACTTTGGATGGCTTCCAATTCAGCCTTTTAGCCGGTCTGTTTTGTGGGTCCTAAAAACCTTACATTTTACAGGTTTGAATTATGGTATTATTTTAATTTTATTTGCCTTTATTATTCGCTTAATAACAGGCCCTTTGACTAAAAAAAGCTTTCAATCAACTCAAAAAATGCAAACCGTTCAGCCAAAAATGAAGAAACTTCAGAAAAAGCATAAAAATGATTCTCAGCGCTTAAATCAAGAGATGGTCAAACTGTATAAAACAGAAGGCGTGAATCCTTTAGGGGGGTGTCTTCCTATGTTAATTCAAATGCCTTTGCTTTTTTCATTGTTTATTGTGTTTAGGTCTACAATAGAGTTTCGTGGTGCGCCTTTCTTTTTATGGATAACGGACCTTTCACAGCCAGATGTTTTGTTTTATTTGCCTTTTCATATTCCAATTTATGGTGGGCACGTGGGCCTACTTCCTATTGTCCTTGGAATCTCAATGTTTTTATCGCAAAGACTCTCCATGGCCACGATGGATAAATCTCAAAAACCTATGATGTATTTTATGACAGCTTTTTTCTTTTTATTGTTTAATCAGTTTCCCTCTGGTTTAAATTTATATTATACAGTTTATAATATTTTAAATTACTTTCAGCAGAAGAACTTAAAAAAGGTATAATCTTGTACGATGTTAGAGATAATATCGTTGCTCTTGCAACTACCCCTGGTCGTTCAGCAATAAATGTCGTTCGAGTTTCTGGTCCAAACACAAAATCTATTGTTGAATCATTTTTTATAAACACTAGCAAAAAACTTAAAAAAAACGGCTGTTTTGTTGTTAATCTTTTTAACCCTAAAACAAAAGAGTTTGTTGATCAATCTGTAGTTTCTTTTTTTAAAAAGCCGCATAGCTTTACTGGGCAAGATGTTGTAGAAATATCAACTCATGGTGGTTTTTTGATCGCAGAAAAACTTATTAAAATGTTGTGTGATTTGGGGTGTAGGAACGCAAGCGCTGGAGAGTTTTCTTATCGTGCTTTTATTAATGGAAAAATAGATTTAATTCAAGCAGAGGCTATAGCAAACATTATTCATACAAACAGCGATATTGATGTTTTATTTTCTCTTGAAAATCTTTCAGGTGCGCTTTCTAAAAAAATAATTTCCTTGTGTGGTAGGTTAAAAAAAATAATTACTTACATGGAACATGAGCTCGACTTTAATGAGAATGAAATTGATTTTGTTGGGTTTAAGGATTATTCTGAGAAAATTAAAAAACTAATGGAAGATGTGGATCATATTTTAAACAGCTCTTTTATAACAAATCAAAAGGAGTGTGATGTTGTGATTTCAATATCTGGAGAGCCAAATGTTGGAAAATCGTCGCTTTTCAATGCTTTGTTGGGAAATGGAAGATCTATAGTAACGGATGTTTCTGGAACAACAAGGGATTTTGTTGACGCACAAATCAACGTTGAGGGGGTGCAGGTTAGCTTGGTTGACACAGCTGGTATTAGGAAGACCAAAAACAAGGTTGAAAAAGAGGGTATTAAAAAAGCAGAGGAAAAAATAAAAGAGTCTGATTTGATAATTTTAGTTGATGATAAAGACCCTGTTCAAATAAAAAAAAATTTAAATTTTAAAAACAAAAATTTAGTTTTAGTGCAAAATAAAATTGACATTAATAAGCCTTGCAAGAATAAAGGGGTATATCATATTTCCTGTAAGGATAATGTTGGAATTTCTGAGTTGTTCACATGTTTATCAACATATATAAAAAAACATAAACTTCTTTTTGTGAACAACAACACATATATTATTAGCGATAGACTTTCTTCTTTATTGGGCCTTTTTATAAAAAAGCTTTCTAAAACTGTTGACCTTTTAAATAAAACTGAAGACATCACACTAATAACCTCTAGTTTGTATGATGCTTATGATGTTTTTGTTTCTAGCGCCTCTCCTTCAAATAAAGAAGAAATAATAAACAACATCTTTAAAGGTTTTTGTGTTGGAAAATAAAATTGTTGTAGTTGGGGGTGGGCACGCTGGCATTGAAGCCTCTCTTGCTGCCTCAAGGCTTGGGGTTAAGTGTGTTATGATCACAATGGACTTTGATGCAATTGGTCGCCTTTCGTGTAATCCTGCTGTAGGGGGGCTTGCTAAAAGTCACCTTGTTAAAGAAATTGATGCCCTTGGTGGTATTATGGGTTTGGCCTCAGATATAAATGCGCTTCAATATAAAACTCTAAACAAAACTAAAGGACGCGCTGTTTGGTCAACCCGGGTACAGGTTGATAAAAAAAAATATCCTTTATATATTCAAAAAAAAATCTACTCTGATGATAATATTGATATTTTAAAGGATGAGGTTGTTGAGCTTGGTGTTACAAACAACAAAATATCCTTTGTTAAAACGAGGAAAAATGAAAAAATCCTCTGTTCTGCTGTTGTTGTTACCTGTGGGACTTTTTTAAGTGGGTTGATTCATATTGGTGAAAAAACATTTAAAGCAGGTCGTTTGGGCGAGGTTGGTTCATATGGATTAACTGAAAACTTAATTGATCTTGGCTTTGTTTCAGGTAGGCTAAAAACAGGGACCCCGCCTAGAATAAGTAAAAAAAGTATTGATTTAGGAGGTGTTGAGGTTGCTCCGGGAGATAAAGAATATAAACCTTTTTCCTTGTTGGCAAAAAAAGATAAAAACCTAATTCAAGAAGATTGTTTTTTAGTTAACACAAACAAGGAGGTTCATGATGTTATTAGAAAAAACTTTGGTTCCTCTGCAATGTTTTCAGGCAAAATAAAAGGGGTGGGCCCTAGATATTGCCCCAGCATTGAAGATAAGGTGAACCGATTCAGTGATCGCCCTTCTCACCACCTTTTCCTTGAGCCTGAGTGGTTTGGTTCAGATCAGATTTATGTTAATGGTTTTTCAACTTCTTTATCACAAAAGGTTCAAGTTCAAGCATTAAAAAAAATTAAAGCATTAAAAAATGTTGAGCTTATAAGGCCTGGTTATGCCATAGAATATGATTTCTTTCCACCAAGACAACTAAAGTCTTCTTTGGAATCAAAAAATGTGCCTGGTTTGTTTTTTTCTGGCCAAATCAATGGAACCTCTGGGTATGAGGAGGCTGCAGCTCAGGGCTTGATTGGCGGGGCAAATGCTGCTTTATATGTTTTAAAAAAAGATCCTTTTGTTTTGTCACGCAATGAATCATATATTGGTGTTATGGTTGATGATTTAGTCACCAGCCACCTTGATGAGCCATATAGAATGTTTACATCTCGCGCTGAACACAGGCTTTTTTTGCGCCCAGATAACGCTTATTCGCGTTTGTTTGCTTTTGCTGACAGTTTCAATCTTTTATCTAAATTACAAAAATCAAAAATATCTCAATATCTTGATCTTTTAGGTGATATAAATAGATATATAGAAAAAAACAAAACAAAAGAAAAAATACCTTTATCAAAAATTATCAAAAGGCCCGAAGAAAGGCTTATAAATCATATTAAAGACAAACCTATGTCCTTAAGGGGTTTTTTTCATGTGGCTGCGTTTGAAGCTGAAACAACAATAAAATATGCCGGCTATATTGAAAACGAAAAGGATAGAATTTCTAAAAACGCCAAGTTGGAAAACCTCCGCATCCCTATTAATTTTAATTACAATAAAGTACAAGGACTTTCCAATGAATCAAAGGAAAGGCTTTTAAAAATTAAGCCTGAAACTTTAGGTCAAGCCTCCCGGGTTTTTGGTGTTCGCCCAACAGACATAACAATTATTGGTATTTATATTGGTGGTTTGGGGGTTTCACGTGAAACATAGTTTTTTTTTTAACGATCTTTTCAGTTTGGTTGATAAAAACAAAAAAACCTTAATTAAAATTGATAGCTTCTCAATTGTTCCTCATGTTGTTTCGTTGTTTAAAAACAAAAAAACATTTCTTGTTGTTGATTCGTTGTTTTTTGATGATTACTACTCCAGTTTTCCTGTTGATAAAAACATTGTTGGTCTACCTTATGTTTTATATGAAAGTCTTTCTTTTTTTTCTTCTTTTCATGAAACTCTTTTCCAAAGGGGTTTTAATAAACTTTCTGGAAAATGGGAGGAGTTTGATGTTTGTGTTGTTGATAAAAAAAACATTAAAAGACCTTTGTTTTCAAAAGCAAAACCTAATGTTTTAATTTCTGCTTCCCCTGATTTTACATTTGATAAGGTGTTGCTTTTTTTAAAAAAAAACAATTATAAAAAGGTTGATTTTATTGAAAGTTGGGGTGATTTTGTCGTTAGGGGCTCTATTGTTGATGTTTTTTCGTTTGGTGAAAAAAACCCATTTAGAATTGATTTTTTTGACAACCCTTTTCGTTTTTTTGAAATAAACCTTGTTGATGGAGGTATAGAAAAGCCTTTGCGGGGGCTTACTCTTTCTCCTTTATCAGAAAAAGGTGGTGTTTGTTTAGGTGATTTAATTGGAGAGGGTTGTTTAGTTTTAGAATACAAAAAGGGTGTTTTGACTGTTTTAAATAAAAATATTAGTTCTGGTGTTGTTTGCCATAAAAAACCTCTAGTCTCTTTTGATTTCCTTGGTTTTTCTTCGGTTTTTAAATCAAAAAAGAAGATTGCTTCCTCTTGGCTTTGTTCTTTAGGTTTTTCTTATGGGGGTGAAGTTTTTTATCCTGAGTGGTTTTTAGCTAAAAAACAAACTTTCAAGAAAAAGCCTTTAGAGGCCCCTGTTGTTTTGATTGAGGGTGATTATTATGTTCATTCTAGTTTTGGGGTTTGTGTTTTTTTAGGTTTTGAAGAAAAAAAATCAAACCAAGACAGAATGTGTTTTTCTTTTTCTGATGGTGTTTTAAAGGTTGATATTAAGTTTCTTTTTTTGATTTCACCTTTCGCTTCAAAAGATTTTGGAGAAAAACAGTTAGATAGTTTAAATAAAACAAAAAAATGGGAGCGTAAAAAGAAAAAAGCTGAGCTTTCTGCTAAGGGTTATGTTAAAAACATTGTTAATAATTATGCAAAAAGAAGCCTTTCTAGTAAAGATCCTTGTTTGTATGAAGATGATATTTTTTCTCTTTTTATGTCTGGCTTTAAATACAAAGACACTGTAGATCAAAAACAAAGTTGGTTAGAAATATTATCTGATCTTTGTTCTAATAAACCAATGGATCGCCTTTTGTGTGGGGATGTTGGTTTTGGAAAAACAGAGGTTGCTGTAAGGGCTGCCTTTGTTTGTCTTTGTAACAACAAAAGCGTTGTTGTTGTTTGTCCTACAACAATATTGGTTCAACAGCTTTTTGATTGTTTTTCAGAAAGACTCTCTTCTTTTGGTTTTTCTTGTTTTTCTGTTTCAAGGTTAACAAAAAATTCAAAGGGTGTTGTTTGTTCTTTTTTGTCTAAAGAAGAGCCTTCTGTTATTATTGGCACCCACTCTATTATAAGAAATAAAGATGTTTTAAAGAAGGTTGGGCTGTTTATTGTTGACGAAGAACACAGGTTTGGTGTAAAAGACAAGGAGTTTGTTTTTTCTGTTAACAACAATATTGATTATTTAAGTATGTCTGCAACCCCAATTCCTAGATCTCTTCAGTTTTCTCTTTCTAATGTTCGTGATATAAGCACAATGCTTTCTCCCCCTGTTTTAAGAAAGCCTATTATAACCCACATCTTAAAATATAGTTTTGTTTTGTTAAAAAATATTATTTTAAATGAAATCTTGCGCGGTGGTCAGGTTTTTGTTGTTGACAACTCTGTAGATAAGATTGTTTTTTTGTTTAATAAACTTAGCCGTGAAGTTTCGGGGGTTTCTTTTGCTTTGCTATATGGTTCACAAGATAAGATTTATATAAAAAAAACTATGGAGTCTTTTCGTTCTAAAAATATCGATGTTTTAATTTCAACAACTATTATCGAAAGTGGAATTGATGTTCCTTCAGCAAACACTTTGGTTGTTTTAAATTCACATATGTTTGGTTTGTCTCAACTATATCAATTAAGGGGGCGTGTGGGTCGCTCAGGTTTACAGGGATATAGTTTTTTCTTTATTCCAAATAAAAACCTTATTACCCCTCAGGGTTTAAGGCGCTTGTCTTCCCTTCAAAAACACACGGAGCTTGGCTCTGGGTATGATATTGCTTTGTCTGATTTAGATATTAGGGGGCCTGGTGCTCTTTTTGGTTTTTCTCAAAGCGGAACGTCTTTGGTTGGTTTTGGTTATTATACTAAACTTTTAAGTCGTGCTGTTTCTTTGTTGTTTCCAGACAAAAACGCCATTGTTCCTGAAAACCTTCCTGATGTTTCCCTTGGCTCTGATTTTATTCCTAAAAATTATATAACATTAGACAGGGATAGAGTTTCTGTTTATTCTTTTGTTTCTTCTTGCGTGGATATTGATCGTCTGAATTTGTTTTATAAAGATTGTATTTTGAAGTTTGGCCCCCCTCCTTTTCCTTTTGTCTCTTTTTTTAATTCTCGCGAGGTTTCTATTCTTTTGTTTAATAAAGATATTTCAAAAATTTCTGTTTCTTCTAATAATGTTGTTGTTTGTTTTTCTTCTTTTATTGGCGTGAGTTTTGAAAATCTTCTCATTATTTTAGATGGTTTTTTTGCTCCTAAAAAAATTCGCTATTTTTTTAGAGAAGAAAAAAGGGTTGTGAAATTTCAATTTAACTATAAGGGTAAAGATGTTTATATTTTGATCAAATCATTAGTAAAGGTTTTATATGAATAGATTTTTTGTTTTTTTCTTTATGGTTTTTCTTTTTTCCGATGATGTTTTGTTAGAAATTGAAAACAGTTTTGTTTTTTCTTCTTCTTTTTATCAAACCGTCCCCCACTCTTCTTGGGTTGGTTTAGACTCTTTGAAAAAAGAAAGAACTTTAAGTGATTTTGTGAAAAAAGAAACTGTTTATCATCATTCTGTTTTTTCAAACAAAGATAAAGCTCCTGAGGTTTTTATTAAATTAAAACAAAGAGAAGAGCAGTTGTTGGTTAATGCTTTTTATGAAAGGGATGTTGCTGCCCCATTAATTGAAAAGGATTATTTATTAAAAACTGAACAGTTCTTGTTCGACCGCGTATATGTTTATCATATCTTGTTTGGTTTTAAGGGGTCTTCTTTAAAAGGGGTTTTTGACAACTCTAAAGATGAGGCTTTTGTTTTGGCTAACAACACTAAAAAGGCAATTGAAGACAGTTTGCTTTTAGTAGATTTTGATAACAAGGAGGTTGTTTTTTCTTCTTTTGCTTCTTCTTTTTCTGACGACCCCTCTGTTTCTCAAAATAAAGGTGAAATTGGTTGGGTCTCTTGGGGGCAGGTGATGCCTTCTTTTCAAGGTGTTGCTTTTTCTTCTCCTGTTTTAACTGTTTCAAACCCCGTTTTAACTGATTTTGGTTACCATTTAATTTTTGTTAAAAAAAGAGGTTTGTCTGATTATTATTATTATAAAAAAGACTATGCTCGAGACTTGGTTTATAAGTTTGGTTTACAGAGTGTTTCTGTTGACTTGCTCCGCTCTACCGCCTCTTCTTTTGACTCTTTATATATAAAGGAGGGTTCCTTTGTTTTGAATTCAAGTTTTGTTGATTTGGTTTTATCTAAAATTCACACCAAAACAAAGGTTGAAAAGCTGCGTGGTGGAAAGACTTTATATATAGAGTGGTTGAAAGAAATAAAACAAAAAGATGTTTTGTTTGTTTTTAAAAATAAAGGCTTTGGTCTTAATTGGTTTATAAACAAACTTTCAAAAACCCCAGCAACAAGAGTTACAACGATACAAACAAAACAAGACTTTATTTTTCTTTTAAAATCCTTTTTAATACAAGAGGGTTGTGTTATAATGGGCCGTGAAAAGAATATGCATTTAACTCCTGTTTTTAGTGAAGAGTTTTTGGAACACTCAAAAAACATTTTATTTAAAAATTATGAAAAAGAGGTTTTGTCTAGCTCTTCAAAAATAGACTCTTCTTCTGTTTCTAGTTTATATAATAAAGGGGTTTTTCGGGGTGATTACATAAAACCAAAACAAGTTGTTTACAGTGAAATCCGTGTTTCTAGCAAGGTTTTAGCTGATAGTCTTTTGGGTGATTTTTCTGTTTTTGGTGATTTTGAAAAACTGATGTCTCTTTTTGATGGAAAATTAAAAAAGCCTGTTAGTGATGGTGGTGGCGGTTTTATTGGGGAGGCTGCTTTTTCTCTCCCTGTTGGTGGGGTTTCTTCTGTTATTGAAAATCTTAATAAAACATTTTCTATTATTCGGGTTGAGCGGTTTTTAGATGAGGAGCCTTTTTCTTTGGGGCGTGTTTATTCTCAAATTGAAAGAAAATTAAAAAAACAAAAACAAGACTCTTTAAAAAAGAACCTTGGAGAAAGTTTGTTTGAAAAATATACCATAAAAACAAACAGGGGGGTTTTATCTTTTTAATTTTTTTGTTTTGTTTTTTTTCTTTTTCTTTTTCTCAACAAAAGCAACTAGCTGATGGTGTGTTGGCTCTTGTTGGGGATAGGGTTATTTTAAACTCTTCTGTTATGGAAGAATCTTTTTTTCTTGCGCAGCAAAAAGGAATTTCTCCTCAGGAAAACCCTTTTCAGTTTAGGGCTCTTTTTAATAAGGTTTTAAAGGAAAAAATACACAAAAACCTCGTTTTGGTTGCCTCAGAAAAAGACACAACTATCAACATAACACACGAAAACATTAAAAAAAACCTTAATGATCGTATTGATTATTTTGTTCTACAGCTTGGTTCGGTTGAAAACCTTGAAAAAGAAATGGGAATGAGTGTTGAGGAAATAAAAAGCAGGTATCATGATGAAATAAAAGAGGAACTTTTTGTTGGGGCTTATCAACAAAAACTTTTTGGTGGTGTGGGAATATCAAGGCAAGAGGTTTCTTCTTTTTATAGTGAAAACAAAGACTCCCTACCTAAAACCCCCTCTAGATCTTCTTTTTCTTTAATACAAAAAAAGGTTGGTGTTTCAAAAAAATCAGAGGGTCTTTTATTAAAAAACCTTTCTGCTTTAAGAGATAGTTTGGTTTCTGGTCTTCTTGTTTTTGAAGATGTTGCTATTAAGCGTTCCCAAGACCCAAGCGTTGCTCTTAATAAAGGTAAAATGACAACCTCTCGTGGAGATTTGGTTGCTTCATATGAAAAGGCTGCGTATTCTTTGGGGGTAGGAGAAATAAGTGCTCCTGTTTTAACTGATTTTGGTTATCATTTAATTAAACTTTTGGGTGTTGTTGGTGAAAAAATAACAACTCAACATATTCTTTTTTTAACCAACCCTAAGCGTGCTGATTTTGAGGTTGTAGAGAAAGAGCTTTTAGGGGTGTTGGCTTCTTGTGAGAACGACCCGGGTCTTTTTGATTCTTTGGCTGTTTCTTTAAAACTAAAAGAAGGTGGGGCTTCGGGGGTTTATGATGAAGTAAACATATCTTCTTTTCCTCTTTCTTTTGTGGATGTTTTTTTAAAAACTCCTGACTTTTCCTTTTCAACTGTTTTTTCTGACAGTTCTTTTTGTTTTGTTTTTTATAGGTATGGCCACAAGAAAGAGGAGTTAACTTCCCTTGAAAATAACTGGGTTTTAGTTGAGCGTATGGCTTTAGAAAAAAAAAGGCAGGAAAAGTTCGAGTTGTGGGTTGAGGAACAATATTTAAAAACCTATGTAAAAATAAACCCCATTTACTAGTTTTCCACAAAATAAAAAGTTACCAACAATAAAGTTTTTCTTTAACTAAAAAAGAAAAGTTCGTCTTTTTGGTTATGTTGTTTTTTGTTTTTTTTTGTTTTCAACATACCAACCCCTATAATAATAAAAATAAAGAATTATTATATTATTTTAATAATAAAATAACCTTGTTAATTAACAAAAAAGAGGATAAAATATTTAGTACTTTTTCACCAAAAAAAGCACCTATTAAAATGAAATTTTCAATACAAAAAGAAACGTTTTTAAACTTGTTAACAGAGCACAGTAAGGTTGTTCCTTTAAGAACAACCCTGCCCATCCTTTCCTGCTCTTTTTTAGAGGTTGAAAAAAACACGCTTCTTATAAAAACAACCAACCTTGATCAAACAATTATATCTAAAACAAACATTAAAGATGAAGAGAATGGTTCTGTTGCTGTTCCAATGAACAAACTTTTAGAGATTATAGCTGCCCTCCCAAACGAAGAAATAAAACTTATTTCAAACGAAGATTTTTTAGTTGAAATAAACAGCAACCAAGGAACATATAAAATAACAGGAAGGAGCGCAGAAGAGTTTCCCGAAAGCAGCGAAACAAAAACACAAAAAACAATATCTCTCCCAAGCCAAGACCTGATTGATATTATAAATAAAACAACGTACGCAACAAGCAAAGACGACCTAAAGCCGGCGCTCACAGGAGTTTATTTTAATATCAAAGAAGGACAAATCACGGCGGTTTCAACAGATGGACACAAGCTTGTTAAATATGAAAAAAGTATAGTAAACCCAAACAAAACAGATCAATCAATTATTATTCCTGCAAAATTTTTAAATATATTAAAAAACACAATAAAAGAAACAGGGGACGTTATTATAAACGTTGATGAAGACCACATAACAACAAAACAAAAAGAGTTTGTTCTTATTTCTAGAATAATAAAAGAAAAATTCCCAGACTTCAATAGCGTTATTCCCCAAGACAACAAAATAAAAGCCCTAATTGAGACAGAGGGGTTTGTTTCTTGTGTAAAAAGAGTTGCTATTTTTTCAAACAGAAACACAAAACAAACAATATTAAACTTCAACGCTAATGGTGTTGTTGTTTCTTCCGAGGACCTAGAAACAGCAACCTCAGGAAAAGAACATTTTCAATGTGATTTTTCAGGAGAAGAAATATCAACAAGCTATAACGCAAAATATTTATGTGAAACAATTCAACATATAAACGAAAAAAAGGTGAACATTTATCTAAGCTCTCCTCTTTCTGCTGCAGTTATCGTTCCAGAAAAACAAAAAGAAAAAGAAAACTTAACAACTCTTTTAATGCCTTTAAGAATAAATATATAAAAAATGGAAAACAATTATAGTTCAGAAAAAATAACAGTTCTAAAAGGACTAGAGGCAGTAAGAAAGAGACCAGCCATGTATATTGGAGACGTTGGCAAAAAAGGTCTCCACCACCTTGTTTGGGAGGTTGTTGATAATTCTATAGATGAGGCAATGGCGGGCTTTTGTGATGAAATAAAAATAACCATAGAAAAAGATAAAAGTGTTACAGTTGAAGACAACGGCAGGGGTATTCCTGTAGATATAAACAAAAAAGAGGGAAAGTCAGGGCTGGAGCTTGTGATGACAGTTCTACATGCTGGAGGCAAGTTTGATAAAGAAACCTACAAGGTCTCAGGGGG
>CAYSDL010000020.1:0-21291 GCA_964429875.1 uncultured bacterium | reverse complement strand
TCTAGTTTATTTACATTTCAAGAAACTATTCCTCCATATTGGGAATTATGGCGTGAAATGATGTATGAAATGGTTGGTCATCCAGAAGAAGATAAAGAATTGTTAGCTTCTGCATCTCCTTTATTGCATATTGAAAATATTAAAGTTCCACTATTTATAGCTCAAGGAGCAAATGATCCAAGAGTTAAAAAATCAGAGTCTGATCAAATAGTAGAAGCTTTAAAAGCTAAGGGTGTTGAAGTACCTTATATGGTAAAAGATAATGAAGGTCATGGTTTTTATAATGAAGAAAATAGATTTGACTTTTATAGAGAAATGGGAAATTTTTTAGATAAACACTTAAAATAGGGGATTAAGTATGTCAGATGATTCAATTAATTCACCTTTTGTTAAGTTTACATATACCATATTAAATCCTGATGGTACACCAAATGTTAAATCATTAATTATTCATATTAGTAGTATTGTTACTATCGAATCTCTATCAACACATGATATGAAATTTATTCTAACTAATAATCAAGTGATTAATATAAATATTGGAAAAGATCATAGCGCAGAACAATTAATGAATGAAATTCTTAAATTAAAAGCAACTGGAGTAGACTATAATGTTTATAAGATAAATAGTTGTAAGATGTAGCTTTTGAAATTAATAATAAAATATATACTATTTATTTGCTTATTAATAATTTACTCTTGTTCCAATTCAGCTTCAATAAGAAAATCAAAGAGTAGTTTTTTAGCTTATTATAATACCTTCTATGCAGCTGAGAAATCCTACAATGATGCAGCTGAAATTATTGCATTAGACCAAACAAACAATGATGAGATTCCTAGTTCTGCAATTTCATTATTAGAAGAAGCTATAGAAAATGCTTTAATAATTGAACAACAATTCTATAATACTAAATATTTGGATGATGCATATTTTATTTTAGGAAAATCAAGTTATTTGATTGATAGAATCACTGCAGCAAATTATTATTTCACTAAGTTATGTGAAGAATTTCCCCAAAGTAATTTTTATGATGAATCCAATATTTGGATGGGATACATCGATTTGAAAATTGGCAATGTAGAAAAAGCTAAAAACAAATTATCATTATTATCCTCAATAAGTGAAAAAAATAAATTTTTACTCTATCTACTAGGAGCAAATATTTCAAAATTTGAGGTAAACATTGAGGATGAAAAAAAATATTATTTGCTTGCAGTCCAATATGCAGTTAGAGATTTTGAAAAAATAAATATTTATAATAAACTCTTAAATATTAGTGAAGAGTTAAATGAAATAAGTGATTGTATCCAATATATAAATGAAATAGAAAAATTAATTAGTTATGATACTATTAATAAAGAACTAATACAAAAATGGATTGATTATAGTATTTTAGAACATCAATATGATTTGGTCATTCATCGTCTAGAGGATTTAATTTCTAATACAATAAAGACATCTGAAATAAATGAATATAACATACAAAAAGCTGAGGTTTATATACTTTCAGGTGAATATAGCAAGGCCCAAGAAATATTAGATCTACTTATATCAAACAATAATGAAAGTATGTCCTCTAAAAATTTACTTTCTCATGCATATTACCTGCTTGGAGAAATAGAGTTTAAGTTTTATTATAATTATGAAAAGGCCGAAGAAAATTTTGAAAATTCTATTGAAAGTTCATCAAATTCAGAATATGGTAAAAAATCTGAAAAGTATATAGAATTAATTTTAGATTATAAAAATACATTAGAAGAAATTGATTATACTAATTCTATGACAGGTTTTGAAAATCCTGAAAATAGTGGAGATAATGAATTTATGATTCCATTGCCAGATGATTTTAAAACTAATAATTTAGATTCGTTATCATATCATTTAGCATATTTATTATATTTTGATCTTAATTCCGTTGATTCATCTTTAGTTAAGTTTAAACAAATTGTTAACAAATTTCCTGAATCTAATTTTGCTCTTAAATCATTGATTATCTTAGATATTGAAGAACCTCTTTCAAATTGGGATGAAATTATTGAAACTAATTTCCCTAATTCAGTTTATTCCTCAAACGTTATGTCAGATCC
Organism: uncultured bacterium; assembly: GCA_964429875.1. GTDB lineage: Bacteria > Fidelibacterota > Marinisomatia > SCGC-AAA003-L08 > D37C17 > CAYSDL01. Next base: position 19,203 of record CAYSDL010000020.1, on the reverse strand, counting down.
AATGGAATCAAGGAGAAATCAAGCATGGGATTTGTTATCTGAATCATATGAGGTGTCCATCGATATGTTTTTATCTTTGCATAAAGAATTTGAAGATGAAAAATCACTATACTCTGCAGGTTATATAAGTGATTATATATATAATGATATATCAAATTCAATTGATTATTATAATATGTACTTATCTAATTATGAAGAAGGACAATATTATCCGACTATTCAATCCAGATTATCTGAGATTAAAGATATGTTAGTTTCAGAATCTGATAATTTGGAACAGTCAATTAATTATAAAAAGGCTTGGTTTTGGATAAATGATAACATTAATGTTGATTCCTCATTGTATTATCTTGAAAAATCAATATCTTCAGGTAAGAATTTTTCTTTAAAATCTTATTCTGAATCACTTAAATCTTCATTAGAAGATTATGCTGAAAATAAACAAGCCTACGATACAATAATTTCTGATAATCCTGATGGTGTAAATATTGATTCTATTAAAATTAATTTAGCCCATTTCTTGTTTAAAGAAGTTAATTTTGATGAGCAGGCTTTAAATTATTATAAAGAAATTATTAATAATAACTCTACGCCTAATTATGTTAATTCTTCACTTGCTTCATTAATATATCTTGAACCAGAGAATAATTGGGATTCGCTATTGTTTGCAAATGTAAATCAAGATAGCTCAATTTATAATAGTATAATACTTAGCTCATTGAAAAAAGAACCCTTTAAATCTATTGGTACTATTGCTTCAGATAGCTTAGATTTTTTATGGTATAATAGCCTATATAATGATTTTTTTAAATCAGAAGAAATTGATACTACTCAAATTATTGAGGAACCAATTGAGAATAATGAAGATATAAATAATGATGCAAAGGCTAATCAATAAATGATATATAATGAAATTGCAACTGTCGTAAGTAATTGTCAAATTGCAGACAATATTTATCAAGCCTATCTCTACTCTCCAAAAATATCTAAAGAATCTAAGCCTGGACAATTTATAAACATTCTTCCAATGGAAAATTGGATTAATGTTATGAGAAGACCTATGAGTATTGCATCTCAAGAAAAAGATAAAATTAGTATAATATATAAAGTTTTTGGCGAGGGTACGAAGATTATGAGTCAATGGAGTGAAAATGATAAAGTCGATATTACTGGGCCGTTAGGTAATTTTTGGAAAGATTTTAATACTTATCATCCTATTTTAATAGGAGGTGGCGTTGGAATTGCTCCAATTATAAATCTTCATAATATGTTATTATCAATGAAAATTGAGCATCATCTTATTATGGGTGCTAGAAAAAAAGAAGAACATTTTATGGATCATGATCCACAAAATAATATTTTTTTATCTACTGATCTTGATGAATATGGTATCAAAGGCAATGTATTAATTGCTTTAGAAAAAATATTGAAAAAAAGAAATACTGATAAACATAAAATATTTACTTGTGGACCACCTGGTATGATGAATGCTATAGCTAACTATTCTCTTATAAATGAAATAGAGTGTGACTTAGCACTTGAGACTATTATGGCTTGCGGAGTTGGAATTTGTCAAGGATGCACAGTGACCTTAAATAAAGATATTAAAAATGATTCATATCGAGAAAAATATGCTTTAGCATGTTTAGATGGTCCGGTATTTAATGTAAAGGATATTGATAATGTTTGCTTTAACCATTAATAACATAATCTTTAAAAGTCCTATCTTGGTTGCAAGTGGAACATATGGATATGGTCATGAGGTAAGTGATATAGCAAAGGTAGATGAATTAGGGGGCATTGTAACTAAGTCAGTAACTTTGAAACCTCGTGAAGGAAATCCCCCACCAAGAATAGCAGAAACATCTTCAGGAATGTTGAATTCAATAGGTCTAGCTAATTTAGGTGTTGAGCAGTTCTGTAAAGAAAAAATACCCTATTTAAAACAATTAAAAACAAATGTTATCATTAATATAGCTGGCTCAACCTTCCAAGAATACATTGATACAATTGAGTTATTAGAGTCATCAGAAAGTAATCATGTTGGATATGAAATTAATATATCATGTCCGAATGTTAAAAAAGGTGGAATGGAATTTGGTGTTAATTCAGAAATGACAGAAAAACTTACATCAAATATTAGAAAAATTACGAATAAGCTCCTTATTATGAAATTAAGTCCAAATGTTACTTGTATTCAAGACATAGCTAAAGCAGCTGAAAATGGTGGAGCTGATGCAGTTAGTGCGATAAATACAGTTGTTGGTATGGGTATTAATATAAATACAAGAAAACCAAAGCTTTACACCGCAATGGGTGGTCTCTCAGGCCCGGCTATTAAACCTATTGCTATTGCGAATGTTCATAAGGTATATAATGAGATATCGATTCCTATAATTGGTATTGGAGGTATTACATGTGCTCAGGATGTAGTAGAATTTGTATTAGCTGGAGCAGATCTTGTTCAAATAGGTACATATAATTATACGAATCCAAATATTGGAATTGATATTTTAGCAGATCTTGAAAATTTTTGTAAGGAAAATAACATTGATAATCTTTCTGAACTTAAAGGTAAGGTTAGCTATCATGAATAAGTTTTGTGTTGCAACCATACTACTATTTATGATTGCATGTACAGCTTCTCCCAGATACAATGTTAATGATCAATCAGTTAAAAAAAAAGAAACAAACAATTTTAACAAAAAAAAATCTGGTTCAACTTATAATAGTAAAAAAACAATATATAAGGGTGTCTCTTCATGGTATGGCCCGCAATTTCATGGAAATTTAACTGCTAATGGGGAAATATTTGATATGTATGGAATTACAGCAGCCCATAAAGAATTCCCATTAAATACTGTTGCAAGAGTTACAAATTTAGATAATAATAAATCAATTATTTTAAGAATTAATGATCGAGGCCCATATGTAGGTGATAGAATATTAGATTGTTCATATGGAGCTGCTTTAAAATTAGATTTTAAAGATCAAGGAACAGCAAATGTTAAAATAGAAATTATTGAATGGGGCGATGATGTATATATGCATCATAATTAGTAAATTAGATACTAATAATTTTTAAAAATATGAATAATAAATCAAGAACGTTAGTTAACTTTTTAGGAATTCCATTAATCATTGGATCAATTTATATAGGAGGATATTTATTTACTTCTCTGATTGCTGCAATTATTATTTTAGGTACAATTGAATATAATAATTTGCTGAAAAAAAAATCTGCAACTCCTTCATTTACATTGCTTCTAATCGGTCAATTATTATTAATTATTGGTAGTTATTTTTTTACATATTATTCAAACTTATCTCAAATTCCAATTTCTAATATTAAATCTCATTTTGTTGAATATAGTGATACTTTATTTTGGTGTTTTATTTTATTTACAATAGTATCAATGGTTTATGAAGTCCTTCGAAAAAAAAATACTCCATTATTAAATATTTCATCTAATATTTTTGGATTTGTTTGGATTGGTTTATTTATTAATTCTTTAGTATATGTTAGATTGATTGCTGGAGCAGAGCTAACATTAGTTATGTTTTTTTCACTTTGGATATGTGATACATTTGCTTTCTTTTTTGGTAAAAACTTTGGAAAAAGAAAAATCATGCCTGAAATTAGTCCAAACAAAACAGTTGTAGGCACATTATCTGGATTGATTGGTTCAATTATGTTTATAATGATATTAGCTCATTTTAGTGTGATTGATTTATCACTAATAAGTGCTTTGATACTTGGTTTGATTACTGGAGGAATTAGTCAATTTGGAGATTTTTTTGAGTCATTATTAAAAAGAGAAGTTAATATTAAAGATACTAGTAATATTTTAAGTGGTCATGGTGGAATATTAGATAGATTTGATTCATTAGCAATCATATCGCCTTTATTGCTTCTATATGTTTATATTGTAAGATGATTAAATTAGATAAAATCAAAGTTATTTTAGCAACAGATTGTGGTTCTACAACCACTAAAGCCATTCTGATTGAATATAAAGATGGTGAATATAGATTAACATATAGAGGAGAGGCTCCAACAACTGTAGAAGCTCCATTTGAAGATGTCACTCGAGGAGTTTTGAATGCAATTATAGAACTTGAAGAACTATCTGGAAGAACAATTTTGAATGGTGAGAGCATGATCTCTCCTTCTTCTGGTGAAAGGGGAATAGATATTTATATATCTACGAGTTCTGCTGGTGGAGGGCTTCAAATGATGGTTGGGGGAGTTGTTAGAAATATGACAGGTGAGAGTGCGCAAAGAGCAGCATTGGGTGCAGGTGCAATTGTTATGGATATTCTTGCTTCAAATGATGGCAGACTTTATCACGAAAAAGTAAAAAGGATTAGAGAGTTAAGGCCTGATATGGTACTACTTTCTGGGGGCGTTGATGGGGGAACTGTTTCTCATGTTGTAGAGTTAGCTGAGATTATCAAAACAGCTAATCCTAAGCCTCGATTAGGGATGAATTATAAGCTCCCAATTATTTATGCGGGTAATGATAAAGCTCAAGATAATGTTAAAGATACACTAGGTAATATTTCAGATTTATTAATGGTCCCAAATATTAGACCTACTTTAGAAAAAGAAAATCTAAAACCTAGTAGAGATAAAATTCATGATCTTTTTATGGAGCACGTTATGGCTCAAGCTCCTGGATATAATAAACTAATGGAGTGGACTGATTGTCCGATTATGCCTACACCTGGAGCTGTAGGTGAAATTATAAAGAAAATTTCTGAAGTTGAAAATATATCAGTTGTAGGAGTTGATATTGGAGGAGCAACAACAGATGTTTTTTCTGTATTTAATGGTGAATTTAATAGAACAGTTAGTGCTAATCTAGGTATGAGTTATTCTATTTGTAATGTTTTATCTGAAGCTGGAGTAGAAAATGTTTCAAGGTGGGTTCCATTTGAAATAGATTCTTTAAAGTTGACTAATAGAATTGCTAATAAAATGATTCGCCCTACTACGATACCCCAAACTTTAGAAGACTTGAAAATTGAACAAGCCTTAGCTAGAGAGGCTTTGAGACTTTCTTTTATCCAACATAAAGAATTTGCTGTTTCTTTAAAAGGAGTACAACAAGAAAGAACTATATCAGATACTTTTGATCAAAAAATATCAGGTCAAACAATTGTTGATATGAGAAAACTTGATTTGATAGTTGGTTCTGGGGGAGTGCTTTCGCATGCTCCTAGAAGATCACAGGCAATGAGAATGTTAATAGATTCTTTTTTACCAGTAGGGATTACACAAATTGCAGTTGATTCTATTTTCATGATGCCTCAGCTTGGAGTCTTGTCTACATTACATGAACAGGCTGCTCTTGAAGTGTTCCATAAAGATTGTCTTATAAAACTAGGCTCTTGTATTTGCCCAATTGGTCAATACAAAAAAAATCAAGAATTATTTTCATATATAATTTCCAGAGAAAATAACAAATATGAAGGAGTTATTAAATCTGGTGATTTAATTTTGTTAGCATTACCAAACGAAGAATATGATTGTACGTTAATACCTAATGCTAATGTAGATTTAGGTTTTGGTAAAGGAAATGAATTTGAAGGCGTTGTCTATGGAGGAGAAGTTGGAGTTGTCCTAGATGGTAGGGGTAGAGAAATTATTTTTTCAGAAGATAATAATAAAAGAATTAACCAAATCTTAAATTGGTCTAATAAAAGCAATGAATATGGTAAGGAACAAATAAATGTCTAAATCTTATACACCTGGTTTAAAAGTTTTAAAAGATGCTGATATAACAAAAGAAAGATTGCTACCATTAAAAGGGAATGTACATGTAACAGAAAATGATATTGTTGAATCTGATACAGTAGTTGCTTCTACAGAGATTCCTGGTAATGTGCAAATGATTAATGTTGCTAATGAATTAAATATAGATGTTGATCAGGTAGAAAAATGTATGTTAGTAAAAATAAATGATAGTGTTAAACAAAAACAATTAATAGCTCAAAGCAAAGGTCTTTTTGGAATGTTTAAATCTGATGTAAAATCTCCTATTGAGGGTAAAATTATAAATATTTCTAAAGTTACAGGCCAAGTCGTCGTTTCAGAAAATCCTCTTCCAATAAATGTAGATGCATATATTCCAGGTCAAGTTAAAGATGTGTATGACAAAGAAGGAGTATTAATTAATTCAACAGGTACCTTCGTCCAAGGAATCATAGGTATTGGTGGTGAAAAGCAAGGGAAAATGCACGTTCTAGTTGATAATCCTTCTGAACAAATATCAGCTTCAGATATTAAAAATTATTTAAAAGATCAAATTATTGTTTGTGGCTCATATATAGATTTAGATATTTATAATAAAGCAAAGAGTGTTGGTGTTAAAGGCATTGTCTGTGGTGGAGTCGATTATAATGACGTATCTGAAATATTAGGTTATTCATTAGGAGTTGCTATTACTGGTACTGAAGATACTACGACCTTAATATTAACTGAAGGTTTTGGGAAAATTGATATGGCATTAAGAACATTTAATATTTTAAAAGAAAATAACAATAAATATGTTTCAATAAATGGAGCGACTCAAATAAGAGCAGGAGTTCTTAGACCAGAAATATTTATTAAATCAGAAGGTTCTGGTAAAAGTAAAATTTTAAGTGAAGATGACCTTGTTATATCTGAAGGTTCTTCTATTAGAGTAATTAGAGAACCTTTTTTTGGAAAAATAGGAAAAATTGTATCACTCCCATATGAATTAGTTAAAATGAAATCTGAAACACAAGTACGAGTTGCTGAAGTTGAATTCGAAGATAAAAGTAAAGAAATAATTCCAAGAGCTAATTTAGAAGTTATTTTGTCTAACTAAAATTTATTAAAATATGATAATGAAAAATGATGAAAAAGATACTTTAATTAAATTCGCAGAAACAATTGTAAATAAGAAAGCATCTGTTTTAGCAATTTTTTTATTAGAAAGTACGAAGTATATTTCTTTTGTTGCAGGGCAAGCATTAGTATTCTTTGGTCCAATCTTAACATTGTTTGTTAATGATAAAAAATATTATGATTGCATAAATTTATTAGAAAAAAAAGAAAATGTTGAATTCTTGATTTCTAAAATTGAAGATTTACATTTTAATACAAATAATTAATAATGAATGAAATAAAAAAATATATTAATAATGAATATTTTTACTTTTTGATATTGCCTCTTCTATTAATTTCTATATATTTATTAAATCCATCTAATATATTTTTAAGTGGTAATGAACTATCATTTGTTTCAATATTAATTTCATGCTTTATCATTGAGTATTTTATTCAAAAAGCTAAAGGTGGAGGCGATATATATATGCGGCCTATCCCTGCAATGAAAGCTATGGAAGAAGCTGTTGGTAGAGCTACAGAAATGGGTTCCTCCGTTCTATATGTTCCAGGGATTTCAGGGCTTGATGAGATAGATACAATCTCTGGTGTTATTATATTAGGTCATGTTGCAGGTATGACAGCTGAATATGAAGCAGGTTTACATGTTCCGTGCTGTGTCCCTATTGTTATGGAAGCTGCACGTGAATCATGTAAAGAGGCGTATTTAAAAAAAGGAAGACCAGATTTATACAAAGATAAAATGGTACATTATGTTACTGATGATCAGTTTGCATATGCTGCTGGAGTTAATGGTATTATGTTAAGAGAAAAACCTGCAGCAATATTTTATCAAGGCAAGTTTTATGCAGAGTCTTTAATATTAGCAGAAACTGGAAATTCAGTTGGAGCTATTCAAATAGCTGGAACAGGATCTTCATCTCAAATTCCATTTTTTGTGACAGCATGTGATTATGTTTTAATTGGCGAGGAGTTTTATGCAGCAAGTGCATATTTATCTGGAAGTCCTGAAATGATTGGTAGTATTAAAGGTCAAGATTATGTAAAACTCTTATGCATGTTGTTTATTGGAGTAATTTTTTTATTTTCAATTTTTAACTACTATGAAATTTCAACTTTCGATATAATGAATTTATTCAAAATAAATATAACTAATTAATGTTTATAAAAAGACAATTAGCAATTATTGTAATGATGTCAATGGGCTTCCTTGCTTTGGTAAGTTATTTCTTGAATTTTCCTACATTAAGAGAATTTACTGATAAAGATGCCCCCCAATGGTATATGATTATAGCAGGATTCGCTGCATTTTTGGGTTGTTTGAATCTACTTCAACTACATATTCAAAAAGTGATTAATCAACAAAAAAACTGGCAATATAGTATTTTTACTTTATTAGGCTTTTTAATAATGATTGTTTTTGGATTTTTTTACAAAAATGTTGATGCTCAATGGGGAGCACATTTGAAAGATGAGGGCTCATCATTTTATTGGATGTATAACTATGTTTATTTACCTTTGGGTTCAACTATGTTTGCATTGCTAGCGTTTTTTGTTGCATCAGCTTCTTATAGAGCATTTAGAATTAGAAACTTTGAAGCAACACTTTTATTAATTTCAGGTGTACTATTAATGCTAGGAAGAGTTCCTATTGGAGCTATTATTCCTTGGTGGATAGTGGTGTTTATGTACACCTCATTTATTTTTGCTATTATTGCTTCTAAAATTAAAGATAAGAAAGTATTCTTTGTCTCATTTATTGTTTCTAATGTTATTATTATACTATTAGGTGTTTATTTACAGTGGTATTTAAGTGCCCCATTATTTTTATCAATCCCATCAATACAAGAATGGATTATGGCAGTCCCAGCCACTGCAGGAGCAAGAGCAATTATGATTGGTATTGCATTAGGTATTGTTGCTCAATCATTTAGAATTATAACTGGTAGAGAACGTTCTATCCTAGGAGATTAATTGAAAGCAGCTTTGATTAGATTAGGTCAAATAGACCGAAGAATAATTTTCCTATTAATAGGGTTGTCAGTTTTGGTTCCTTTAATTAAACCTAATTGGGTAAAACTTCCAATTAAGATTGATAATAATACAAAAACTGTTTTTAACTCTATTTCATCTCTAGAAGAGGGAGATAGAGTTTTATTATCATTTGAATATGGAGCAAGTACTAAGCCTGAAGTTCATCCAATGGCTGTAGCACTTTTAAAACATTTATTTTCAAAAGGTATTAAAGTATATATTGTTTCTCTATGGCCTGAAGGACCTATTATGGCAACACTTGCTATGGATGAGATTATTGATTCTGGACTATTCGCAATTGAAGATGGTGTTGATTATGTTATGTTTGATTATAAGGTTGGTGGAATGATTGTTATAAAAAATATAGCAGATGATTTTAGAGGTATTTATAAGCAAGATTATAATAGAATCTCTATTGATGAATTAAAAATTATGGAGGGTGTCTATAGTGTAGAAGATTTTGACTTTGTTTTTGATTTTTCTGCAGGTGTTCCAGGAAACAGGGAATGGGTTCAATACGCATGTGATCCAAAAAATGTCCCTTTATCTTCAGGATGTACTTCTATTATGGTAACTGATGCAATACCCTATGTTGAATCAGGCCAACTTAAAGGCATTCTTGCTGGAATGCCAGGTGCTGCTGAATATGAGAAAATGGTTTATGATTATTTAACTGATGAAGTAAAAAACAACAATAAATACATTAATAAAAACGTAAATATTACAAAGGGAAGAGCATTTGCAAGAATGTCTGCTCAATCAGTAGCTCACTTATTAATGGTTGTTTTTATTGTTTTAGGTAATTTGTCATATTATTATGAAAGAAAAAGAGGTTAATTTTTCTAATGACAATTAATTTAGATATTATAGGAGTTTGGTTGTTAGTATTAATGACTTTATGTATTTTAAGTTATTTGTATGGAGATAATCCATTCTATAAAATAGCTGAGCATATATTTGTTGGTGTATCTGCTGGATATGTTTTTGCTCTCACATGGTGGGACCAAATTTGGCCAAATTTATTTGGAAGATTATTTCCTGAGTATGTTGGAGCAGGATTTGATTTTTCTCCAAGTTATATAATTCCATTTATTCTAGGAATATTTATGCTATGCAGATTAATTCCTTCATTAAGTTGGCTAGCTAGAATCTCAATTGCATTTATTGTTGGTATGGCTGCTGGTTTAAAATTTTATGTATATATAAATTCAGATATCTTAATGCAAATTCAAAATTCAGCAATTGACTTTACTAAAAGTGGGTGGGAAATATTCAATCATATATTAATTCTAATTGGTGTGATCTGTGCTTTAGTTTATTTTTTCTTTTCAAAAGAACATAAAGGAGCTGTAGGAACAATTAGTAAAATTGGTGTGTATTTTTTAATGATTAAATTTGGAGCATCCTTTGGTTTTGCTGTAATGGGCAGAATATCTCTTTTAATAGGAAGATTTGAGGATTTAATTAACTACTCATCCCCTCAATATAATTACGCTACACCAATTATTTTATTATTTATGATAATTTTATTGGGCATATGGTCATTTCAAAGTAGAAAAACTGAACAAAATTAATAAAAGGAATTAAATGAATTCAATTCTTAAAAAATTCAATATTTTAGAATTTAATTATGGTGCATGTATAGGTGGTCATAAATGGCTCAAAACTGATGATGCAGGCATTATTGAATCTATTAATCCAAGCACTGGAGAGCTGCTTGCAAAAGTTTATAAATGTAGTGAAAAAGATTATGATGCAGTTTTGAAATATTCTTCTGAAGCATTTAATGAATGGAGAATGGTCCCAGCGCCTATTAGAGGTCAGCTAATTCTTGAAATGGCTAATGAGCTTAGAAAGAATAAAGATGATTTAGGTAGTCTTGTTTCCTTGGAAATGGGTAAAATTAAAGCTGAAGGAGATGGTGAAGTTCAAGAAATGATTGATATTGCTGATTTTGCTGTTGGTCTTTCTAGGCAACTATATGGATTAACAATGCATTCTGAAAGACCTGAGCATAGGATGTATGAACAATGGCACCCTCTTGGAAACGTTGGAATAATTTCAGCTTTTAATTTTCCAGTAGCAGTTTGGGCATGGAATGCCTTTATAGCTGCTGTGTGTGGTAATATTTCAATATGGAAGCCATCATCAAAAACAACTTTATGTGCAATCGCAGTCCAAAACATATGCAATGGAGTATTAGATAAAAATGGATATAAAGGAATATTTAATTTAATTATCGGTAGCGGGTCTGTTATTGGTGAAAAATTAATTAATGATCCTAATGTCCCTTTAATTTCTGCTACAGGTTCAACTAGAATGGGTAAAAGAATTGGGGCAGTTGTTGGAGGAAGGTTGGGTAAGGTTATTTTGGAATTAGGTGGTAATAATGCAATTATTGTAGATGAAAACTCAAATATGGATTTAGTCCTTCCAGCTATTGCATTTGGAGCTGTTGGTACAGCAGGCCAACGGTGTACTTCAACTAGAAGAATTATAGCCCATTCTGATATATATGATACTTTAGTAGAAAAACTTATTTCTGCTTATAAACAAGTTAAAATTGGTGACTCTTTAGATTTTTCAACTTTAATGGGTCCATTAATTGATCAGGGAGCTGTAGATGATTACTTGTCTGCCATTAAAAAAGCTCAAAGTGAGGGCGGCATTCTGTTATATGGTGGTAAGCAAATTAATAATTTAAATGGTTTTTATGTTGAACCTACAATAATAGAAGCAAAAAATCATTATAATATAGTTCAAGAAGAAACATTTGCTCCAATTTTATATGTAATGAAGTATAATACTTTAGAAGAGGCAATTAATTTACATAATTCAGTTCCTCAAGGATTATCTTCTTCAATATTTACTAATGATGTGATTAAAGCAGAAACATTTCTTTCTCATAAAGGAAGTGATTGTGGTATTGCTAATGTTAATATAGGTACTTCAGGAGCAGAAATTGGTGGAGCTTTTGGTGGAGAAAAGGAAACAGGTGGCGGTAGAGAATCTGGTTCTGATTCTTGGAAAGCTTATATGAGAAGGCAAACTAATACATTAAACTGGAGCAGTGAATTGCCCCTAGCACAAGGGATTAAATTTGAGTTATAAATTATGAATATAGATCCAAATAAAGTAAAAAACATTTTAAGTAAAAATATTTTAGCTGATGGCTTTGATATAGTTATTGATTTAGATAAGAGTCATGGGTCATGGATTGTGGATGAAAGAAATGGAACAGAATATTTAGATATGTTTTCTATGTATGCATCTGGTGCTGTTGGATATAATCACCCATATATTATTGAAAATCAAAATATTCTAGGCAAGTTAGCAATAAATAAAACAACTTTATCTGATATATATAATGTTTACTATGCAGATTTTCTTAATGTCTTTAATAAATATGCAGTTCCTGACTATTTATCACATGCTTTTTTCATAGATGGTGGATCATTGGCTGTTGAAAATGCTTTAAAAACTGCCTTTGATTGGAAAAAAAGAACTAATATTGTAAAAGGTGTTAAAAAAGATGGTGATAAAGTAATTTATTTTAATCAATCATTTCATGGTAGATCTGGTTATACACTAACTTTAACAAATACCTCCGATCCCAGAAAAACAATGTATTTTCCAAAATTTCCATGGTATAAGGTTGATAATCCAAAATTAACTTATCCACTTAATAATGATGTCATAAATGAAGTTATTCAATCAGAAAAAAATGTTATTAATAATATAAAGAATATTATTAAAAGTAATAAAGATGATATAGCTGCAATTATTATTGAACCTATTCAAGGTGAAGGTGGAGATAATCACTTTAGAGATGAGTTTATGATTAATCTTAGACAAATTTGTGATGATAATGATATCATCTTTATTTTTGATGAAGTTCAAACAGGAATTGGTATAACAGGTAAAATGTGGGCGCATGAGCACTTTTCTGTTAAGCCTGATATTATATCATTTGGTAAAAAAACTCAAGTTTGTGGGATGCTAGCAGGTGATAGAATTTTTAATTTAGATGATAATGTATTTAAAGAGTCAAGTAGAATAAACTCTACTTTTGGTGGAAATTTAGTAGATATGTATAGGTTTAAATTAATTCTAGAAATTATGTGTCAAGAAAATTTATTTAGTAATGTGCAAGAAGTTGGTTTTCACTTATTAACTAAATTAAATGATCTTGCTATTAAATTTCCTGGTTATCTTACTAATCCAAGAGGAATAGGTCTCTTCTGTGCATTTGATTTGCCTTCTGGAATTGAAAGAGATAAATTAGTTGCTAAAGCTCTAGATAATAATATGATTATATTAGGATCAGGTGATCAAAGTATTCGATTTAGACCTCACTTAAATGTTTCAATTAAAGAAATTGATATTGCGTTAGATATAATATATACATGTATAAAAGATATGATGAATTAATTTGTCTGGTCATTTGTATATAGTATCAACTCCAATTGGGAATTTACAAGATATTTCATCACGAGCATTAACGATACTATCAGAAGTTAATTTTATTGCATGCGAAGATACGAGAATTTCAAGGAAATTATTATCTCATTATAAGATAAAAAATAAATTAATTATATATAATAATTATAATGAAATAAATATGGTAGAAAAAATTCATAATTATTTATTAGATAATAAAGATATTGCTTTAATATCTGATGCAGGGACTCCATGCATTAGTGACCCTGGATATAGAATTGTAAATAAAGCAACTTTAAGTAATATCCCAGTATTAAGCGTTCCTGGAGCTAGCTCTGTGCATGCAGCCCTATCAATTTCCGGGCTTCCTACAGATAATTATTTTTTCCAAGGTTTTCTTCCTAAAAAGAAAGGTAGAAAAACAAAGTTTGAAAAATTAAAAGAACTTGATTGTACTATAATTTTATTTGAATCGCCAAAGAGAATTAAAAAAACATTTAATGATATAAACTATTATTTAGGTAACAGAGTTGTTTCTGTATGTAAAGAAATAACAAAAGTTTATGAGAAAGTTTATTTAAATAATATAGAAGATATTATTAATATTTTTGATGAGATTAATCCAAAAGGTGAGTTTGTTATACTTATTGCAAAAGAAAATTATAAATTATCTGCATGAATAATTTTATTTCATTTGAAGGCATTGATGGGTGTGGCAAGACTACACAAATTAGCTTAGTATCAAAATATCTAGATGAAAAAAAAATATCTAATACAATTGTTAGAGAGCCAGGCGATACTAAGGTTTCAGAAGCATTGAGAACTATTCTATTAGATAAGAGAAATAATATCTCTCATAATACTGAAACATTACTCTTCTTAGCAGCAAGATCTCAATTAGTTAATGAAGTTATATTACCAAAATTAAAAAATAATGATTTTGTTCTATGTGATAGATATTTAGATAGTACTGCAGTGTATCAAGGATTTGGATATAATTTGAATTTAGACCTAATTAATAATATGAATATTTTTGCAACTAACAACTTGTTTCCTATGCTGACAATTATATTTGATATTGATCCAGAAGTTGCTATAAATAGAATTGAAAGAAATAATTTAGATAGAATGGAATCTAAAGGTATTGATTATTTCAATCGGGTTAGGGAAGGGTATAATATGATTTCTAAGTTATATCCAGACAGATGTAAAATTATTCATTGTAATGGAAAAGATATAATGAGTGTTTTTAGTAATGTAAAAGAAATAATTAATTTGTATTTATAAAGGAGATTTGTTGTGATTAGATATATTGGTTTGGTTATGATCTTATTTTACTTGGCATTAAATCAAGATTTAAAAAAGAATAATAAAAGTAAAAAAGAAATTGTATTTAGCAATAATGAAGATGTGGATGCTTATTTAGATATGTTTGATAATTCTTTTAATAAATTAAAAGTTCATTATGTTGATTCTGTTAATGAGTCAGAAATGATAAAAGAAGGCATAAAAGGGATGATGAAAAAGATGGATCCTTATACTAAGCTTCTTGAAGGAAGTAGTAAAGATAGCTATGATGTTCTAAGAAAAGGTAAATATGGTGGAGTAGGTATTCAAATGGGAGTAAGGCGTGATACATTAACAGTTTTATCCCCCATGGAGGACAGTCCTGCATATAGTGAAGGGATTCATGCTGGGGACCAAATTATAATGGTTGATACTACATCAACTATTGGAATGACTACATCAGAAGCAGCAGCAATTATTAAAGGAGAAATTGGTTCTACCGTTACTTTAGGAATTTTCAGACCGTCAACTAAAGAACGAATTAATTTTGAATTAGAAAGATCAAATATTACTGTAAAGCATGTGCCCTACTGGGGAATAGATGAAAATAATATCGGTTATATTAGGATAACTAGATTTTCAAAAAATGTTTCAAAAGATTTTAAGAAAGCGTTATTAGAAATGGATGGTGAAGAGTATGATGATTTAAATGATAATAATAATTGGGACAAAGCTGAAAAATATAATGATTCTAATAAAAATGGAATTTGGGATAAGGGTGAAGGATTTACAGACAAAAATAATAATGGAAAATGGGACGATCAGGAGAGTTTTATAGATTATAATAATAATCAAAAATATGATAGAAGAGGTCGTCTTGAAGGTTTAGTTATAGACCTAAGAGGAAATTCAGGTGGACTTTTATCTAATGCAACTGCAATATTAGATTATTTATGTACTCGTGGTGATGTTTTGTTATCATCAAGAGGTAAAGCAAATAGAGCAAATAAAGAATGGAAATCTAGAAGAAAACCTATCGTAGATATTGATGTTCCAATTGCAGTTTTAATTAATAAAAGTTCAGCATCTGCTAGTGAAATTGTAGCAGGAGCTCTTCAAGATCTAGATAGAGCTGTGATTATTGGTCAAAAATCTTTTGGTAAAGGTTTAGTTCAACATATGTTTGATCTAAATGATACAACTACTCTTAAAATTACAACGGCTAAATATTATCTTCCTTCAGGTAGATTAATTCAAAAACAAGATTATTTAAATAATGGTTTTCTTACAGATGGGCTTGATGAAAAAGACTCATTATTTGTAACAAAAAGTGGGCGAGTAGTAAAAGGTGGTGGTGGAATTTATCCCGATGTAAAGACTGGATTATCAAAGAAATCTAACTACATAAATGCTTTGTGGAGAGAAGGAATGTTTCTAAGTTTTGCTGCTTCATATGTTCCTTTCCATGATAATCTTTCTATTCCATTATATATAGATAATAAAATTGTTAATGATTTTAAAACATATTTAAAAGATTTTGATATAAGTTATTCTCTTCCAGGTGAAAAAGATTTAGAAAAATTAAAAGAAAAAATATCAAAATCTTCAATTTCTATAAATAAATACTCTAAAAATATTTCTATGACTAAAAATTCTACAATTGTTTCAGAAGCATATAAATATTTTAAACAAGTTAAAAAGGTTCAATTCTCAATGCCTGAAAACAAAAAATGGATTAAAAATGGCTTATTAAGAGAAATGTCTAGAATCTTATCAGGAAATAAAGAAAGTATTAAAGTTAGTTTGTTTGAGGATGATGAATACAATAAAGCAGTAGAAATATTAACAGACTTAAAAGAATACGATTCCTTGTTAGGTCTTTAAAATATCATAATGAAAAATAAAAATATATTATTAAATTTTCTGACCTTTTTTTGTAGTTGTAGGTCGGTTAGCTCAGTTGGTTAGAGCGCTACGTTGACATCGTAGAGGTCACTGGTTCGATTCCAGTATCGACCACTATATAAATAAAATGAAATTATGAGCAATATAAATATAAAGTTTCCCGATGGAAACATTAAAAAATTTGAAACTGGAGTAAGTGGTTATGAAATTGCTGAAAGCATATCAAAATCACTTGCAAAAGAATCAGTAGCAATAGAATTAAATGGCAATTTATCTGACCTTTCTATATCAATTATTGAAGATTCTACAATTAAAATTATAAAGAAAAATGATGATGCAGCCTTAGATCTTATTAGACATGATTGTGCACATGTTATGGCTGAGGCTGTTCAAGAACTTTTCCCTGGCACTCAAGTTACAATTGGCCCATCTATAGAAAATGGTTTTTATTATGATTTTTGTAGAAAAGAGTCATTTACTCTTGATGATTTAGATAAGATTGAAAAGAAAATGCATAAAATAATAAGTCAAAATGAAAAATTTGAGAGAGAAGTATGGAATAAAAAAGATGCAGTAAATTTTTTTAAAGAGAAAGGGGAAATTTATAAATCAGATATTATAAATGATTTACCTAAGGAAGAAGAAATTTCAATATATAAACAAGGAGACTGGTTAGATTTATGTAGAGGTCCACATCTCCCCTCTACAGGTTTTGTAGGAAAATCATTTAAATTAATGAAAGTTGCTGGTGCCTATTGGCGAGGTAATGAAAAAAACGAAATGTTGTCTCGTATATATGGAACTGCTTGGAGAAATGATAAAGAATTAAATAAATATCTTGAACAATTAAAAGAAGCTGAGAAACGTGATCATCGAAAAATTGGTAAAGAATTAAAAATATTTACTTTTGATGAAGAAGTTGGACCTGGTCTTCCGCTATGGCTTCCTAATGGGACAATAATTATTGATGAACTCGAAAAGTTAGCAAAAGAGACTGAAGAAGGTGCAGGCTATGATAGAGTAAAAACTCCTCATATTACTAAAAGTACTTTATATGAAACTTCCGGTCATTTGTCTCACTATAAGGATAGTATGTTCCCTGCAATGGATATTGATGGGAATGAATATTATCTTAAACCTATGAATTGTCCTCATCACCATAAAATATTTTCAAGTTCACCCAGAACTTATAAGGAACTTCCTATAAGATATTCTGAATATGGAACGTGCTATAGATATGAAAAGTCGGGTCAACTTTTTGGACTCATGAGAGTTCGTAGTATGCAAATGAATGATGCTCATATATATTGTAGTGAGGAGCAGTTTAAAGAAGAATTCTTATCTGTTTGTAAAATGTATTTAAAATACTTTAGTATTTTTGGTATTAAAAAATATGAAATGCGACTTAGTTTACATGACCCTTTAAAGCTTGGTGAAAAGTATGTTAATGAGCCTACACTATGGAAAAAAACTGAAAATTTAGTAAGAGAATCATTAATTGATGGGAAAATAAATTTTGTTGAGATCCCAGGCGAAGCAGCATTTTATGGTCCTAAAATAGATGTTCAAGTATGGAGTGCAATTGGTAGAGAATTTACTTTAGCAACAAATCAGGTTGATTTTGCTATACCTAAAAAATTCAATCTAACTTATAAGGATAATAAGGATAAAGATAAAACCCCTTTATGTATTCATAGAGCGCCACTTGGAACGCATGAACGTTTTATAGGTTTCTTAATTGAACATTATGCAGGAGATTTCCCATTATGGCTTTCACCTAAACAGATAATTATAATTCCTGTATCTGATAAATATAATGATTATGCAAATTTAGTGTATAAAAAAATAAGAGAAAATAATATAAGAGTTAGCTTAGATTTACGTAGTGAAAAAATGGGTTTTAAAATAAGAAATGCTGAATTAAATAAAATTCCATTAATGATTATTGTTGGTGAAAATGAGTTAAAGGAAAATTTAATATCTATAAGAAGAAGATTTAAAGGTGATATAGGAAAACAAGCCTTAGATGCATTTATTGATACAGTAAAAACAGAAATAAATAATAAAGGAGTGTGATATAGCAAGGAAAAAAGAGGAAAAACACAAAATAAATGGTAATATTAGGGCTCTTGAAGTCCGTCTTATTGATGAAAATGGGAATCAAAAGGGCGTTGTCCCTATTAATAAGGCTATTGATTTAGCAAATGAGGTTGGGTATGATTTGGTTGAAATAGCACCTAACTCAAAACCTCCCGTTTGTAAAATTTTGGATTATGGAAAGTTTTTATATGATATTGAAAAACAACAAAAACTTAATAAAAAGAAACAACATATAGTTCATGTTAAAGAAATTAGATTCAGACCAAACACGGGGGAACATGATTTAGTGACAAAAATTAATAGGGGTCAAAAGTTTCTATTAAATGGTGATAAGTTGAAAGTGACAGTTATGTTTAGAGGTAGAGAAATGAGAAATAGACAAGAATATGGTAAAGAATTGTTAGACAAAGTAGTAGAGATTTTGAAAGATATATCTAATATAGATAAGCCTGCAGATATGCAGGGTACAAGATTATCAATTGTTTTAAGTCCTAAATAAGGAGAGAAAGATGCCTAAAATGAAAACAAAAAAAAGTGCTGCTAAGAGGTTTAAAAAAACA
>CAYSDL010000019.1:0-22500 GCA_964429875.1 uncultured bacterium | reverse complement strand
AAAGAAAATAAAGAATGTAGATATTATATGTAATAAAATAGTTTTCAAAACAACGATACTAAATGATAATTTTGTTAAAGTTAAATTACCTGAACCATATTATAAATCTAATGATATAAAAGTTGTAAATTTAATAGGTGATTTTATTGATTCTGGAGCAAAACATTTTGTTATTAAGTATGATGAAAAATGGCCGGGTATTAATAGATTAGTAAAAATTTCTAGAGAAATAAGATATAATACTTCACTATTCCCGAATGGGACTAATGTTAATTATTATAAAATATTAGATTCAAATAAAATTGAAGTAAAGACTTATGAAAAAGGTATTGAATCTATGATGCCTTCGTGTGGTTCAGGAAGCTATGCATGTGCTTATGATTTTAGTAAAAAACAAAATTATTTAGGAGAAATTGAAGTAATAAATGAAGGAGGAAACTTTAAGTTTACTTTTAAAAAAGAGTATAGTGAAAACATCCTAATAGGAAAAGCAAAAATAGAATATAAAAGAAAAATGGAACTGATATGATATTAAAAAATATTTTAGATTATGTTGGAGATACTCCAATTGTAAAATTAAATAAGATAGCTAGTGAATTGAGTTGTGATTTGTATGGAAAGTGTGAATTTTTTAATCCTGGCGGATCAATTAAAGATAGAATAGGGAAACAAATGATTGAACATGCTGAAAATGAGGGATTAATTAAACCAGGGGATACTTTAATTGAACCAACCTCAGGAAATACAGGGATTGGTATGGCTTTAGCTGCTGCAGTTAAAGGATATAAAATGATAATTACTATGCCAGAGAAAATGAGTAAGGAAAAAGAAGTTGTTTTAAAAGCATTAGGAGCAGAAATTGTAAGAACTCCAACTGAGGCTGCTTGGGATGATCCTGAAAGTCATATAGAAGTAGCAAAAAAATTAAATGAGAAAATCAAAAATTCTCATATATTAGATCAATATGCTAATCTAAATAATCCTCAGGCTCATTATGAGTATACAGCTCAAGAGATACTGGATGAATTTAATAATAGTCTATCAATGATTGTTATGGGTGTAGGAACTGGAGGAACTATTACAGGAATAGCAAAGAAAATAAAAGAATTGTCCCCTCATACAACAATTATTGGAGTTGACCCACATGGATCTATTTTAGGTGGTGGCGATGAAGTATTTCCATACCAAGTAGAAGGGATAGGGTATGATTTTTTCCCAGATGTTCTTGATAATAAACTCATTGATAAATATGTTAAAATAAATGATAAAGATTCTTTCTTGATGGCAAGACGTTTAATAAAAGAAGAAGGACTTCTTGTTGGAGGTTCTTCTGGTGGTGCAGTTTGGGCAGCAATGCAAGTAGCAAAAAAATTAAATAAAAATGAAAAATGTTTAGTGATTTTACCTGACTCTATAAGGAATTATCTTTCAAAATTTATTGATGATGAGTGGATGAAAGATAATAGTTATATTTAAAATGTTGTTTTGTTTATCCCTTCCTATTGTTTTATATTTTTTTAGTTTAATTTTTTTTTTGTATGGTGTTAAAAAAAAATCACAATATCAGAAAGTTGAATATCTAAGTTTAAATTGTTCTATAATTTTATGTGTTAGAAATGGCGAGAATTCAATTTCAAATATATTAACTGATTTTGAAAATCAAATATATAAAGGTAAGCATGAGTTTATCATAGTTGATGATAATTCTACTGATAATACATCTAAAATAGTACAAAATTATGTAACAAGAGATAATAGATTTAAATACATTCAATCTAAAGCTGATAAAACTAATCTAAAATTTAAGAAGAAAGCATTAAATGCAGGAATAGCTTTTGCAAAATATAATTATCTTTTATTTACAGATGTTGATTGCCGAGTTAGCCCAAACTGGATTTCATCAATGATCTCTCACTATAATGAAGCTGAATATATAATAGGTTATTCAGAAACAGACCCATCAAATACATTAGTTTCAAAATTTCAAAGTATTGATTTCCGTATGCTTATGCTATCTGCTTGCTCATCAACTTTACTAGGACTTCCTTTAGCTTGTAGTGGTCAAAATCAATCCTATACTAAGTCATTATTTTTGTCTGTTGATGGATTTAAAAAAATAGAAAGTTTATTGCAAGGGGATGATTCTTTGTTTTTACAGATATGTAGAAAAATTAAAAAAATTAAAACAAAATTTTCAATTAATCCTGATTCTTTTGTTAAATCTAAAACACATAATACTTGGAAAGAATTCATTATTCAAAGGATGCGCTGGTCAGGAGATGCTAATATTATGTGGAAATTTAATAAATCTTTTTTTATAATTATTTTATCTACTTTTTTAACAAACCTATTTATTGTTTTATCTTTATTTATGTCAATTTTTAAGTTTGAATATTTAATTCTTTTTATTTTACTTATTAGTATAAAATTTAGTTTAGAATTTTTGCTTTATTTTTGTGGTAGTAAGAAAATGAATCTTGAAATATCCTTTAAGCAATTTATTGCATGGTTTTTTATTCAAATTCCATATGTCATTCTAATGGGTGGGCTTAGTTTTTTTTCTCAAAAATTATCTTGGAAAGGAAGATCTCAGTAATTTGATTTTATTAATAATTGTTACTTTTTTTTATTTTTTATTTTTTCTTTGGTTGTTATCAGGGTTTGATTTCTTGTATAATGAAAATTCTAATGAATCAAATAAAATAGAGGTCGAATTTATTTCTATTATTATATCAGTTAAAAATGAAGAATCCAATCTTCATTCTATAATTAAATCACTACAAAATCAAACTATATCAAATGACAAATATGAAATAATCATTGCTAATGATCAATCCTCAGATAAAACCTTAGATATACTTAATAGCTATAAAAATAAAATATCTAATTTGGAAGTAATAAATATCAATGAAACTCCTGAAGGATGGTCAAGCAAGAAATGGGCCCTTAATAAGGCGATTGAGCATTCAAAAGGATCAATTATTTTACAAACAGATGGTGATTGTGTGCCTGAAGATTGTTGGATTTCAAATATGGTAGCTCCCTTTAAAAATGCTGAAATTGGTTTTGTTTCTGGGTTTACCCCATTAAATCAAAATAGAAACAATTTTATAGATAGGATAATATTTTTTGAAAATTTTGCTCAGGATTCATTTAATGCTGCTTGTTTTGGAAAACAATTAACTATTTCATGTGTTGGAAGGAGTATAGCTTTTAGAAAAAAATACTTCAAAAAAATAAATGGATATCAAAATATGAAGGAAATAGAATCAGGCGATGATGATTTGTTAATGCATCATATTGTATATTCAAATTCCTGCCAAATAAAATATGTCATTTCTAAAAATTCACATGTTTATTCTGATAGGCCTAAAACTATTAATGGGTTCATCAATCAGAGATTACGATTTGCATCAAAGGGTCAATTGTATTATACATTTCCTTATATTAGCAATGAATTAAAATTAATTTTACCACTTTTATATTTAGCTAATTTGTGTGTGGTTATTTCATTACTTATATTTATAAATAATCCAGTTATATTTTTTATTATTCCATATATACTTAAAACTGTATCTGATTTTTTATTATTATATATGTTTAGTAAGGAATTGAAATTAAACTGGGATAATACTTCATTTTTTATTTTAACACTTCTTCATCCATTTTATATTTTGTTTTTTTCAACTATTGGTCCATTTAAAAAAGTAAGATGGAAATAAATATTGAAAAATAGATCTTACTTTATATTATTTATTATTTCATTTATTTATGCAAATACAATTAATTATCAAATCAATTTATTTGGTCTTAATGTAGCAAAATGTACGGTTAATACAAGTGATACAATTATTTATAATCAAAAGGGTATCAAGATAGAATATTTTGTCCAGTCAACTAATTTGATGGATTGGATTTTCAGTGTAGATAACCAGTATACAACAATAATTAATAAAAATAATTATAATATACTATATTATAGAAAAAAATCATTTCAGCCAAATGTTAAAAATGATATTTCAACTACAGTTGAAAATGGAAATATTTTCTATAAAGATACAAATTTGAAGATAGATGATAATGATTATAATATATTTAGTTTATTATATATTATATCATTAGGAGTAGAAAAATTTGAAAAAGATAATTTTATTGTAGATAGAGAAGGAAAAAAATATCTAGGCAAACTAGAGTTAACTGATTTTAATACATATAAATTAGATCTAGATGCTATAAATAACAAAAATTTTGGTGCAGAAGAACACACCGATATTTTTTCTTGGGCATTATTTTTGCCTGGGACAAGAAAAACTATTAAATTTGATCCAGAAAAAAATATTATTTCTTTTTGTTCATTTACTAAAAACTTTTTAAAGTTTTCAGCAAAATTTAAAGAATAAAAAAAAGCCCCTATTGTGGGGCTTTTTTTATTTTCCGACAAGAAAATACTATTTGTTAATCATTAATATGCTACTTCTTTTTCCACCAAGTTACTACAAGAACTAAAGCTACAAGTCCTGCTAATCCACCATCTCCTATATTGCCCATTAAAACACCTATACCAGCAATAACACCAAATATATCATTCCATATAATTCCAGCCAAAATTCCAAATACAATTAGTGCTTTTAAAAGATCAGTTAGATCATTTAACCAAGTGGTAATGTTAGCCATCGCTTTTTTCATTAATTGCCTCCGTTATTTATTAGTTTCATGGGCAATGGCATTGCCACTGCCCATGAAAACGGTTAATTATGGTGATTAGTCCATAAATGAGCAAAAAACGCAAAGAGCAAGCAATCCAGCTAATCCACCACCAAGAAACATATTAACTAAACCAACAATACCACCTATTACATTTGGTAATCCTGCTGGCCATACAATTGCTGCAAAAACAAAGAACACAATCACTGTCTTCATCAGGCCTACAAAACCACCAAGCCATCCATTGACATTTGATAACGCATTTTTCATTGTTTTTCTCCTTTATTGTTTACCTTAGTAATCTAAAAGTTCATGTACTTTTAGAATTCTTTTATTTAAAAAAGCTTTTAAACATAAAAAAAACATCATTCCCATGTTCCAGCATTTAAATTAACAAAAATAATTGATGTATGTCAACATTTTATTTAAAGTAATACTTTAAGTCTAATTTATTTAATTTCTCCTCGATTGTAGCTTAGATAGGAGCCTTAATATTTCTAAATATAGCCAAATTAGCGTCACAAGTAATCCAAAAGATGCATACCATTCCATATATTTTGGGATATTATTTTCTGCAGCTTCTTCTATAAAATCAAAATCTAATACTAAATTTAAAGAAGCAAAAATAACAACAAACAAACTAAATCCTATACTTATAAGAGAAGAGTTTTGCGGATTCATAATTGATAGTCCTCCACCAAAAAAACTCATTATAAAGCTTACTATATAAACTGCTGCAATACCTCCTGTGGCTGCAAAGACCCCTAGTTTAAAGTTTTCTGAGGGTTGTATAATTTTTGTTTTATATGCAAAAAGAAGTGCTGCGAAAATTCCAAAAGTTAAAAATATTGCTTGCTGGACTATGCCTGTATACATATGATTGTAAACAGCTGAAATCCCTCCTAATGCTAATCCTTCAAATACTGCATACAAGGGGACCGTATATGGAGATAGTGTTTTTTTAAAGATCGTAACTAAAGCAGTTATAAAGCCACCAATAAATCCAATCATGATAAATCCAGTATTAGCAGTTGAGTATGTATAATAAGCACAAAACAATAGTATTATTAATGATATCGCAGTCTTATTAACAGTACCATCTATTGTCATCGTTTCTGAGGTTGTTGATGAAAGGTTTTTAAAAGTATTTTTATTAAGGGCGGGGTTTCCAGACCTCATAGATAAATGTTTGTTCATAATTATCCTTAAAATTGTTTATTTATAATGATATGTTACTATTAAATTTAATAGTAAGAATAATAAAAAAATAATTCAAAAATATGAAAGTTATTTGTGCTGGGTGGGGACGAACAGGTACCCGTAGTTTAAAGTATGCCTTAGAAAGGTTACTAGGACAGCCATCTTACCATATGCAAAATATACTATTAAATAAAAGAGATGCAAAAATCTGGCATAGATCTATATTTAAAGATAAAGAACAATTTAATTGGGAAGAAATATATAAAGGTTTTGGAGCGTGCCTTGATTTTCCTAGTTGCAACTATTATCAAGAACTTATGAAATCATATCCTGATGCTAAAGTTATTTTAACAGTTAGAGATGATGAAAGCTGGATTAAAAGTTGGAATGTATTAAATAATCAAGTTCTTAAAAGTTTTACTTTTAGATTTTTAGCAAAAATACCAGGAACTTCATTTAAACTTCAAAAAGATATTCATAATGAAATGATTTTAGGCCCTAAAGGTGCATTTAAGGGAGCAACAACAGATAAAGATAGAATGAAGATGTTTAATGATTGGAATAAAGCTGTTAAAATGAATGTTCCTGAAGATAAACTATTAGTTTATCAAGTCAAAGAAGGCTGGGATCCTTTATGTAAATTTTTAGATTTGCCTATCCCTAATGAGACTTTTCCATATAAAAATAAAACAAAAAATATGGGACATATGTCAAGATTTATAAATTCAATATTTATCTTCATATTATTAATTATTATTGGAATTATAATTTCTTCTGTTTTTTTCGGGATCCAATATTTTCAATAATCTTAATTATTAAAGTGCAAAATTTATCCTTTGCTTTTACTGCATTAGCAATAACATCAATATGCTCTATTTTATTATTTGTTAATCCTGCACCATAATTTGTAAGACATGATATGAATAACGATGTCATTTTTAAAGATTTACATTTTATATACTCTGGAAATGTTGACATTCCAACTGCATGACCATCTAAACTAATAATTTCTTTTATTTCAGATTTAGTTTCATATGATGGCCCGGATGTAAAAGTATAGGTTCCTTCATATAATTTAATATTGTTTTTTTCAGCAATTTTTAAACAATCAGTATAATATTTGTTATTTTTCAATTTAAATCTTTTAGTATTTTTTGAGTTAATAAAAGAAAAATCCAGAAATTCATTTACAAGCATAAAACTGCCAATGTCCCATTTCATATTTAAGCAACCTGAAGAATTTGTTATTATGGTTAATTTTGGATGTAAAGAATGAAAAATTTCAATAATCGAACCAATTTCTTCAAATGAAAAGCCTTCATAATAATGGAATCTACCCATCGCGCATAATATTGGAATTCCATTTATATATCCAAAAATAAATTCTCCTTTATGACCTGATATGCTAGTATCATGAAAGTTAGGTACGTCACTATATTTTATAATTATTTTGTTTTTTATTTGTTTTGAAATTGTACCTAAACCTGAGCCCAGAAGAACACAGGCTTCAGGTCTTTTTTTAATTTTATTATATATATATTTTGTTGAGTTATTTTTAATCATTCTTTGTTGCTAATTGACCACACGCTGCATCAATATCCTCCCCCTTGCTCCACCTTACCAATACTCGTAATTTAGGTGATTTTCTATTTAAAACATCTGCAAACAAACTTATTTGATCTTTAGTTGATCTTGAATATTTATCACCTACTACATTAAATGGAATTAAATTGATTTTATATTCTTCATTATGAAAAAGTTCTGCTAATTCATTTGCATGTTCATGTTTATCATTAAAATCTTTTAGCATAATATATTCGAACATAATAGGTGTAGTTTTATTAAACTTATAATTTTTTAAAGCTTTTAAGATCATCTCAATATTCCATTTTTTATTTATTGGGATTATTTTATTTCTCACTTCATTATTTGAAGCATTTAATGATATTGCTAATTTATATCTTTCTTTATCATGTATAAATTTTTCTATTTTAGGTAAAATTCCTGAAGTTGATATTGTTATTCTTCTATAACCAAAATTAAACGCTTTAGTATTACAAAATATTTTACAAGCTTTTATTATAGTTGAATAATTGAGAAATGGTTCTCCCATACCCATAAATACAATGTTTGTAATAGGAGTATTTGAATTATTCTGAATAATCACTAATTGATCAATTATTTCTCCTGTTTTCAAATTCCTAATAATTCCCATTTTACCTGTAGCGCAGAAATCACAATCAACATTGCAGCCTATTTGAGAAGATAAACATACAGTATGACGATTTTTATCTATTATGCTTACACTTTCAATATAATTATTGTCTTTTGTCTCGAGTAAATATTTAATTGTTTTATCAATTTTAGAAGCAGCTTTATTTTTTATTTTAAGTGTATCTATTATGCATTGTTTTTCAATCTTAAATAATAATTCTTTAGGAATATTTTTCATATCAGATACATTCATAGAATTTTTATTATACATCCATCTATAAATTTGTTCGCCGTGAAATTCAGGGAAATTTAAATCTTTACAAAAACTCCTTAATTCAAATTCATCCATACCTTTTAAATATATTTTTTTTAACATTATTATTAATTGTGATTGTTAATTATTCAAAATTATCATTAATCTTGAATAATATATTATGAAAAATTATTGCACTAAAATATAAAGGTTATTCATGGATAATGTAAAAGTATTAGAAAAAATAGTGAAACAGAAAGATGAATTTTACTCAGAATTAAATAAAGTTATAATTGGGCAACATGATGTTGTTGAATATATTTTTATAGCATTACTTTGTAAAGGTCATGTCCTTCTCGAAGGTGTCCCGGGATTAGGGAAAACATTAATAATCAAAACAATTTCAAATATTCTGGATCTAAGTTTTAATAGAATTCAATTTACTCCAGATTTAATGCCATCAGATATAACTGGTACAGAAATAATAAGTCAAAATGCTAATTCTGGTGAAAGAGAGCTGAAATTTATAAAAGGCCCAATTTTTTCTAATATAATTTTAGCTGATGAGATTAATCGGACACCTCCAAAAACTCAATCTGCATTACTTGAGGCTATGCAGGAAAGTAAAGTTACAACTGGAGGAGAAACTTACTCTATTGATCAGCCCTTTTTTGTCCTAGCTACTCAAAATCCAATTGAGCAAGAGGGTACTTACCCTCTCCCTGAAGCTCAATTAGATAGATTTATGTTTAATGTTTTAATACAATATCCAAGTTTCAAAGAAGAGCAAGATGTGGTGAAATCAAATACAACATCAAATTCTTATCAATTAAAATCTATAATTTCTAAAAATGATTTACTAGACTTTCAACAACTTGTTATAAATGTCCCGGTGTCTGATAATTTAATTGATTATGCTGTCAAATTTGTGCATAGTACTAGACCTGGAAATAATTCTCCTGAAATTACTAATAAATATATAGAGTGGGGTGCAGGACCTAGAGCAAGCTCATATCTTATTATGGCAGCAAAGGCAAAAGCTATATTAAATGGGAAGGCAACACCTGATGTTGAAGATATTAATTTAGTAATAAAATCTGTCTTAAGACATAGGATTATAATCAATTTTAATGCTGAAGCTGAAGGGATGAAGGTAGATGATATCTTAGATAAATTAATAGATAGTAATGGCTAATATTTATAAAAAATATATGCAGGCTTCTACTATTAATAAGATAGATAATCTATTTTTAAGAGCGAGGCTCGTAGTAGAAGGATTTATAATTGGAATGCATAAAAGCCCTTATCATGGTTTTTCTGTAGAGTTCTCTGAGCACAGACCATATGGTTACGGTGATGAAATAAAATATATTGATTGGAAGCTTTGGGGAAAAACAGATCGATTTTATATAAAACAATTTGAAGAAGAAACAAATCTAAAATGTCATTTAATCCTTGATAAAAGTGCCTCTATGAATTATGGATCAACAGACATCACTAAATTTGATTATTCAAAGAATTTATCTGCAGCATTAATTTATCTAATGATTAAACAGCAGGATGCAGTAGGATTAACTACTTTTGATAACAAAATAGATTTAACTATTCCTCCTAGATCTAAAAAGGGACATTTAAATTTACTTTTACAGACAATGCATAAATTAAAAGTAGGTGGCGAAACAAATGTTTCATCTCTTCTTCATAGTTTAGCTGAGTCAATACATAAAAGAGGATTAATAATATTAATTTCAGATTTACTTGATGATGAAAAAAATATAATAAATGGATTAAGACATTTCAGGCATAAAGGTCATGAAGTTATAATTTTTCATGTTGTTGATCCTAAAGAAATGAATCTAGATTTTGATGATAATATTAATTTCATTGATATGGAAAATGATGAAAATTTAGTTGTTGATTCAAGACAGATTAAAAGTAATTATAATAGGGCATTTAAAAAATTCTGCTCTTATTACAAAAACCAATGTTTAAAAAACAATATAGATTATGTTTTGTTAAATACTACTGATTCCTTAGATATATCCTTAATGCAATACTTAATTAAAAGAAGTCAATTAAGTTAAGCATCAATTATTGATTCAGTATAATTTGAATAAGCAGAATAATATCTTGAATATTAATTAGATTATCTTGATTTAAATCTGAAGCCCAAAATTCTGAAGATGTTGGGTCATTAGTTTGTAATATGAAATTTATAATAAGTATAACATCTAAAACATTAATTGTAAAATCTTCATTTACATCTCCAGCTAATATTTCCTGACCTATATAAAGATTTATTTGAGTATCTTGATGAGCAATAATTTCTATTTGAATGGTGTCTTGTTGGTTGATTGTAAATAATTGATTTCCGGAAGAAAAACCAAAATTAAAATATCCAGATTCATCAGTTAAAAATTCCTTTTCATTTAATAATGATTTAATAGAAGCGTTTGCAACAGGGAGAGTCCCATTAAAATAAATGTATCCATTTACATAGCCTGCCCTAATTTCATTAAAATCAAAAATATATAGTCCATATTGCATATCACTAGCATAAACAAATCCATTTTCAGTAAATGGGAATGCCCCCCAACAGCCATAAAATCCTCCGTCATCATTTAACGGGTATGTATCATAGGCCGCAACTTCAATCGGCCTTTCTGGATCAAAAATATCAATTATTTTAAGCCCTGTTGTATAGTGCGAAATATATACAAGGTCATTTTTTACGTGTACATTATGTGCTAAACCATTCTCTCCTAAATATTCTCCAGAAAGAGTAATATCATTCAGATTCGTAATATCCCAAATTTTTATTGTTTTGTTTTGTGTTTCTTCTGTTGTAATTAAATGTGAACCTGCATCATTTAGCCAGGCATTATGTGCATACCCCTGACATGGAATGGTTGCAATTGCAGGTAAAATATTATCTAAGTTAGAAAGATCATATATTGCAAATCTATTTGAAAATCCTTCAGATATATATCCAAAACCATCTCTTGTATATATATCATGACAATTATATCCAAGATTATTGAAAGAATTTTCATAAACTGGATTTTCAGGAGTGGCTAAGTTGGCTATGTGAATATTGTCTCCACTTTGGTGCTCTATAAAAGCAAACCCACTTGGATCAATCCATAAATTATGGGACTGCGCAATTTCATTGTAGGTATTAAGTTGAATAGGAGGGTTATCAGGAAGAGGCGACAAATCTATTACCTGCATTCCGATATCTCCACCATACATTTCATTAACTATATAAAGATAGTCTCCATACGTTTTATAATCTCTATGATAATAATAATCCCCATTAGAAGGGCCGATAATATTGCTAACTTCAGTAAAATTATTTAAATCAGATGAGACATCAATAATTGAGGTTCCATATTGATATCCTACTATAGCATATTCAATCCCTGTTTCATCAGTGTAACCCCATACATCTGAAACACCAAAATTATTCGAAGCATTTTCAAATGTGATGTTATTAACTAAATTGATGTTGTAATTGGTTAAATTTGGGAAGGTAAAATTTAAAAATACAGCAAAAAAAAGTATGTTCAGCGGAGTGAACATGATAATTATTTCTTTATCAATTCTTTGATCTGCGGGATAAAAATAGTTTTAATTGATTTTATTAGTTTATTAAGGTCTTTTGCATAGTTAGTACTTTTACTATCATCTGGATCAAAGCTGCTTGCATCATAGAATCGTGCTTTAGAAACTTTGAAATAAGCCAACGCTTTTTCTGCTTCATCTAATAAAGATGTAAGAACATCTATTTCTTCGATACCTTCATTAATTGCATCAACAATTTTATTGTATGCCTCATAACCTAAATAACGATTACAGATTGCAACATTGTAGCAAGTCTCAGATAATACTTTATCCTCAATCTTTGTTGAGTTAAACATATCTTCAACTATTATAGAACCGACTTCAACTGCTTCATAATATTTTTCTTGTTCCAGATAAATCATAAATACTTCTTTATCAAGCATAATATTTATTTGTTCATTATCAATATTAATATTCTGAAGAGTAGATATAGCTTCATCATATTGTTTCATTTCTCTTTGATATTTTGCTTTTCTTACAACTAAATCAAAATTTCCACTGTTTATTTTAGATCCACTATCTAAATACTCTATAGCTAAATCCATGTTTCCATTATTATATGCCATATCTGATAAAGCAATATAATTATCTATAAGTTCAGGGTTTAACGACATTGACATTTTAAATGTTTTCTCTGCTTTTTTCTTTTTCCCTTTATTATAATAGCTCGATGCTTTATTATAGTAGGTTGATGCTTCATTTCTAATAGCTTCATGAATTGTATTAATGATTTTATCCCCTGATTTGAAGGGTTGTTCTAAATCTAAATTCGAATTTCGTTTTAGAGCTTCCTGAAACATTTGTCCCATTTTATCATAATTCTTTTGAGGCCTATAAACTTCTATAGCTAAAAAATAAGGTACTTGGGCATTGTCAGGTTCTATTTCAAGTGCTTTAAGAGCCCATTTTTCTCCTTCTTCAAGATTATTTTCAATTCTAACATATGAACGTGCTGAATTAAATTCCATGCTCATTGCACCAAAGCATGAGTACAAAAATAATATAATTAATGAGAGCATTGTAGCTCTAAAAGTAAAAGACATTATATAAGGCCCTTTGTATATTTAAAAAATAATGTCATGTAATTTACTAAAATATAATATAAAAAATAACTTAGATTTAGATATGGCATTTATTAGTACTATATGGTTGTTAATTAAGGAAATTTCTCCTTTTTTACTCTTAGGATTTTTGATTTGTGGATTTCTATCAATTTTTTTAACAGTTGATACTATTAGAAAATATTTAGGAAAAAAATCTTTAGGGTCTGTTGCAGCAGCATCATTATTTGGGATTCCATTGCCTCTTTGCTCTTGTGGAGTGATCCCAGTTTCTGCATATCTTAGAAAACATGGGGCAACAAAAGCTTCAACTTCATCTTTTTTAATATCTACACCACAAACTGGAGTTGATAGTATATTTATTACCTATAGCTTGCTTGGCCCTGTTCTAGCAATTTATAGACCTATAGTTGCATTGATATCAGGGATTTTAGGTGGTGGACTTTCCCTTTTTTTTGATAAAGAAGATGATAATATATATGATATAGATTGTGAAGATGATTGCTGTAATAATGAGAAAGGATCTTCTGCCATAAGTAGAGTCTTTAATTATGGGTTTATTAGGCTTCCATTAGATATTGTTAATCCTCTTATTTTTGGTCTTATTTTATCTGGAATATTTTCAATATTTATCCCGTCAAATTATTTTGAAACCGTTGGTGCTGGATTTTCTGGAATGATGATTATGTTATTTTTAGGACTTCCAACTTATGTATGTGCTACAGCTTCAGTCCCCATTGCATTTGTATTATATACCAAAGGTTTTTCACTTGGAGCTGTTCTTGTATTTTTAATGACAGGCCCTGCAACTAATATTACTACAATTTCAGTTTGTTGGAAGATATTAGGGAAAAAAAGTACACTAATCTATCTTTTTACAATTGTTGTTTCTTCTATTGGCGCGGGACTTCTTTTAGATTGGTCTCTGCCTAATTTGAAATTAGTTTCATCAGGTAATGAAGTTAGTCATTTATTAAGTAGCAGGATGTATGACCTTTGTGGTATTGCATTATGTGTTGTTATGATTAATGCATTACGTATAAAAATCTTCAGTAATTCTAAAATCATAAATAGTGAGGATGCTTATACTACAATAAAAGTTGAAGGCATGACTTGTAGTCATTGTGAAGAATCGTTAGTTAAAACTATCATGAAGTTAAAGGGTGTTAAAAATGTTTTTGCTGATGCCAAAAAAGGTGAGGTTAAATTAGCACTAGAAAATGATGTTGTAAATCACGAAATTAATGATGCTATTAATCAATTAGGTTTCAAAGTAATAGATGATTAAAAACTTATTCCTTGTAATTTTATTTTTATCTTTTTTCTATCCACAATGAGCGATGTGAGCAAATCCTTCATTGCCAGTTGGCAATTCAGATAGAGGCGTAGGTTTAGGGGCTGGAGAAGTAATGGTGTTTGCTGACTTAAATTATCAGAATTTTGATTGGTGGCATGAGCAAGTTTCTGAGGCCTATGTTCCTGGAACAGATTTGGAAGAAGGTTTTGAGCATTTGGGTCAGTTTAATAATAGATCTCTTAACCTAGGCTTTACCATTGGATTGAATGATTATTGGAATATGACTGTTTCCCAACTTATTAGTGAGCGTTGTATGGATTGGGAAGGTCCTGTCTGGGAATCTGAAAATGATGTTGGCTTTAATCCTGATTTTCATCAGATAGGTGATAGCAAGACTGTTCACCATAGAACTGAATGCAGCTCAACAGATTTTATTGATGGGAGTAATACTATAGCTTTTGGTGGTTTTTTAGGTGATACTAGAATTAATTTTAAATATCTTCTTTATAACCAGGGGAAAGGCCCAGGAAGTAGAGTCTTTTTAGGTGGAGGTTTGCTTGTCCCTTCGTCTGCTACCCTAACTGAATCTCCATGGACTAAGAGCAATGTTATGCTTCCAAATGGCTCTGAGGTAGAGACTTATACTCCACATAGACATTTTTATTTAAGTGATGGTGCGTATAAGATGTTTACTGAAATACAATTTTTCAAAAAAAGAATTAAAAAGCCTGTGTTTTGGGGAGGGACTTTTGCAGTTACTTTCCCATTAAATGAAAGTGATTATGGGTTTAAACCATCAACAAATTATGAGTTATCTTTTGTAGCATTATCTGGTCCTTTAAAAGAAGTAAAATCTAATGTTCCGTTTATGCTTTCATCGATAGGTTTAAATTTTACCATGGCTTATTCTGGGCCATCAGAATGGAATGGGGTTAGGACTCCAAATTCTGAAGCAATTTTATATATTCCAGGTATAAGTTTCTTATTTGGCTCAAAGGCTGGGACCTTTGGCATAAATATTCAAAAAGGATATGAGGATTATTTGCAAAACAGTCCAACTGATATTGAGGAAACAAATGATATTTATGCTATTTCATTAAGTTATAGGAGAGTGCTAGATAAGATAATTGAGAAGCTGTACTGGTAGAGCTTTGATAGCTCTTTTTAAAATAACTTTAAAGTATTAATTTTTATAAATCAACCTTGGAGGAATTCGGTTAGATTCCGAAGCTGTCGCGCAACTGTAATCCAATAAAGGGTAGCCAGATACTCCGAAAGTTCAATCCCTCGCGATAAGGGTGAAAACTTCAAATTAGATTATCGCTTAGGAGACTTAAAAATGAAAAATATTTTATTTTCTACGTTGCTATTGTTCTTTTTAAATGCTACTCATGTATTTGTTGCTGGCGAGGGGAGCTTTAATGAGCCTGGGACTGGATCAATTTCTAGGATTAGCCCTAATGGTGAGGTTGATATTTTTGAGAATGTTGGTAGTGTTGTACATGCAGTTGAGTCCTATCAAAATATGCTTTTAGTATCAGTTAATGGAGAATATAAAGTTCAAGTATATAATATTTCTGAGCAAGGCTTGGATCATTATCTAGATATTTCTATGGATGGTCAATCTCCAAGAGAAATTATTGTAGTTGATCATAAGGCATATATAACAACTTGGGATCCTGATTGGAATGTTTATCCAAATATAGATGGTTTTGTTAAAGTTGTTGATCTGAATAATTTTCAATTGGAACAATCAATTCAGGTAGGTATTATGCCTGAGGGATTGTTGTATGGCGATGACTATATCTGGGTTGCCAATAGTGGAGAAAGTACAGTAAGTAAAATTGATGTTTCTAATAATATGGTCGAAGATGAAATTTATGTTAATCTTGGACCTTTATTTTTAAGTGAATTAAATGGAGTGGTATATGTTGCTAGGACATATTATGATGATAATTGGAATGCTAATTTTGGAACCTCAAAAATTGGGATGGAGAGCTCTTCTCAAATAATGGATTATGGCGTTGGGATTGCCTGCGGTGGTTCAATAATGAAATATAATGATAGTATTTATAGATCCTTTAATGGTGGGGTTGCTCCGGTTAATGAAAATCTTGAAATTATTTCAACAGAAAAAATTGGGAATTATGATCCCTCAATGCTATACCATGCTGATGTTATAAATGACAACATATGGATTGCTCTTACAAATTTTTCAAACACAAATGAAGTAAGAGTGTTAAACAGCCAGGGCTATGAAATTGATTCTTATAATGTTGGCTCTACCCCGGGAGACTTTACTAATTGGGAAATGTGCTATTTTGATGGAGATGTTAATCAAGATGAAGCATTGAATGTTTTTGATGTTGTCTCTATTGTAGATAATGCCATATATAGCTTTCCATATGGCTGCGAATCTGATCTAAATGCTGACGGTTATATTAATATTTTAGATGTGACAACAACTGTCCAGCTTATTTTAAATTAAAACTGACACAAAGTCAGCTATGTAGTGACAAAAAGGCACTCTCTTATGCCAAATAGATATTTTTTATCCTTTTTTATGCTTCTGGTATGTTATTTGAACAATTGATTATTGAAAAGTTTATTTAACGTTTAAATGAAATTAACAAAAGGAGAATAAAATGACTTTAATTAAATGGAACCCAGTAGTAAGACCTACGTTATTTAATGAAATAGATAGCTGGTTTAATAGTATATCATCTGATTTCCCAGCATTCTTAAATGAAAGATCAGAATGGAAGCCTCGTTTCGAAGTACTTAATAGTGAAGATTCTTATAGACTTAGAGCAGATCTTCCAGGTATGGTAAAAAAAGATGTTGATATAGAAATATCTGAAGATGTACTTACTATAAAAGGTGAACGAAAAAATCAAAGTACCAATCAGGATGATTATTCTGAATTTACTTATGGTAAGTTTGAAAGAAGCTTCAATCTTCCTGACGATGTAAAACAGGATGCAATTAAAGCTTCTATGAAAGATGGAGTTCTTGCTTTAGAAATTCCTAGAATGGAAAAAGTAGATCCTAAAGTGAAGAGAATATCAATCAAATAATTAATTCTACCATACGCACAGTAGAAAGCCCTGTATATTTTATACGGGGCTTTTGTTTTTTATTTATAATATGTAAACTATTATCTTAATATGATAAAATTTATTTACATACTATTTTTGATCTCAGTCTTACTTAGTAATGAAACACTAAATAACTTTATTGAAAATAAAACCATAGATAATAATAAATCATTTTATATTGTCAATACATTGGAGTATGAGAATCTTTCAATAGCTTTACTTAAACCTGAAGGCTTTATAATATATTTTGAAAATCCTAATGTAAACATTTTGGGGTATTCATTTGAAAATACATTTAATATTAATAGAATACCTAAAAGTTTAAAATTTAAGTTAGCTCAATATTCTACATATTCTAATAATATATATTCAAATGAGATTAAAACATTTTCAAGTCGTGATGTAGAACCTCTAATTACAGCTCAATGGGATCAAGGCCCTCCATTTAATGGAATGTGTCCTACAGGGCCTTCTGGAACATCAACAGGACCTGCTATTGTTGGTTGCGTAGCAGTAGGAATGGCCCAAGTGATGTATTACTGGCAATATCCACCAACAGGCATTGGGAATATTTCATATTATGACTCTAATTATGGAACCATTGAAGTTGATTTTGAAAATGCATTTTATGACTATTCTGCTATGTCTGATACTATTGGAAATGAAGAGGTCCAGGAGTTACTGTTTCATTGTGGTGCAGCAGTTGAAATGGATTATGGTCCAAATGGATCTGGTGCTGCAGGTGGACCATTTAGTCCCTCAGATTATCCTTCTGCATTCTCAGCATTGCAAGAGCATTTTGGATATCAATCGTCTATGCAATTTTTAGAAAAAAATAATTATTCTGATGAAGTTTGGTTTGCACTTATTAAAGAAGAGCTAGATAATGGTAGGCCTGTAGTCTATGATGCCTGTGCTAGTGTTGGGTGTCATACTTGGAATGTAGATGGATATCAGGGGGATTATATTCATTGTAATTGGGGATGGGGAGGTGATAGTAATGGATATTATTTACTTAATACTCTAAACCCTGATCCTGGGATAAATTTTAATGATGATGTATGGGCAATTGTAGGTGTTGAACCTGGAAATCTTGTTTTATATGGAGATGTTAATAATGATGGGACTGTTAATATTCAGGATATTATTCTTTCAATAAATATTATATTGGGGTCAAATCCATATTCACAAAATGCTGATTTAAATACTGATAATATAATTGATGTGCTTGATATTGTTCTTCTAGTAAATTTAATTTTAGGAATCAGTATACAATAATTGAAGGATCAATTTCTTCTGACCAGGCAATTATGCCACCCTTTAAATTTTTAACGTCATTAAAACTATTCTTTAAAAGAAATTCACAAACTTTTGCAGACCTCTTCCCAGATTTACACTGAACAATTATTTCTTTTGTCTTATTAAATTCATTTATTCTTATAGGGATATCATTCATAGGGACATGAATAGAACCTTCAATTTTAGAAATAAAAACTTCCTGATCAGTTCTTACATCAAGTAATACAAAATCTTCTTTATTTAATAGTTTGTGATTTAAAGTTTTAACATCTATTTCTTGCATAAATAAATTTACATATATTAATTATGTCAAAACAACTTCAATTGAGAAATAAAAAACCCCTCCAATTAAGAAGGGTTTTTCTATTTACACTTAAGAACTTATTCTTATTAAAAATCAATACCGAAATGTAACCCAAGCATATAGTGGGTATCACCATCTTCAAATCCAATATCAATTTGTGGCCCTATATGAAATTTATCTAGTTCAAATTCATAATAAAACTCAACGTGTTGAGTGAATTTGTTTTCTGTTTCGTCATCATGCTCAGAAAATAATATCCCTGGAGCATAAGCAATGGTAAAGCCATTATCAAAATGATATGTTCCAATTAAAGATAGAGAGTTATGTTTATGTTCATCAAAAATTGTTTCTAATGAAACCCCAATACCAAAATAGTTATGCTCTCCAACTCCTTTTATATAATGTAAATGTAATCCTAAATTATCATCTTCACCATCATGGCCTGGAACTATTCCAACTGCTATACCAAATTCATTATTATGATTATGATTATGGATATGACCAGATTCAGAAAAAATGATACTTATAAAGACTAAACTGAATAAAACTTTAAACTTCATATATCTCTCCTTATAAATAAAATTATGTGATTAGATTTATTTTGAATCTAACTAAATAAAAAAAATAGGTTTGATTAAAATTTATTAGGCTGTGGGTGGAGCTCTTGAATTATTTTTTTTCTCAATATTTAATTCAGGGAGGCATAAATATTGGAAGCCTAAGTAAGGTATATAATTGTTTGAAAAATTGATTTCTTGATGATCAATAACATAAATATTACTATTATTAATAATTATACATTCTTGACATTCTTCAGTTAAATGATTATTCTTATGATTATGTCTATGATTATGCTCATAATGATTATTTGATAATAATACATTGCCTGCTAATAAAAATAACACATTATATATAATTAGTAAGTTTCTCATTGAATTAATTTAATAAAATAGTTTCTTTTTTTGAGAGTTTTTGATTTAAGGTATTAATGTCTATTTCTTGCATAAATAAATTTACAGATTCAATATTAAACCAATAAAGTAAACAATGTATTATTTAGTTCTTTCCATATTTTTATAACATTAACTATATCTATAGAATTATTTAAAAAGTTTTTCTGATCTTTTGTTCTTAATGATTTTGAGACATTCATAATCTCATTGTAACATAAATTAATATATTTTTCAGCATTTTCTGTATGACCCAATGCATCATATATTAAATAGCTTTTATAATAAATATCTATTTTATCACTACTTAAATAGTCTCTAGTATGAGATTGCATTGTTAGATAATGTTGATCATTTGTTTCAATCCATTGATCTAATGATATTTCCTCTCCATTTAAAACATCCTTAATTGTCATTTCTAGCATAGATTTTTTACTATCCAAATTTAAAGGATTACTTATATTTAAAGGATTAATAATGATATCTGATGCTGATGTTATATTTCCAAGCATAACCTCATTTAAAAAATAATCAATTCCTAATTGCATATCATCTCTAACTGCATTTGATACTCTCATGATTACAATAGCTCTTTCTAAATGACTTTGTGCTTTTTGGTATTCTCCCAAATTAAAATATATTTGTCCAAAATTGTAATTATGACCAAATATTCCAAAATCACTCATAGGTCCTTTATTGAAAATTTCAAATGACAAATTGAAATTTTTAAGTGCTTGCGTATACTCCCCTTTTCTAGAATTAATTTTTGATTTCATCATAAATATTGATCTCTCATACCAATTAAAATCGGCAATTTCTTTTTTGAACGAGAGTGCTTCATTTAGCAACTCATTGCATGTATCATAGTCTTTAAATGGAAAATAAAATATCAAAGATTTGCTAAATAGAGAACTAGCTATTTCAGAATCATTACCTGTTAGTAATGCAAGTTCATATTTTTTATTTATGTAGTCAAGCTGTTCATAATAATCTGCATCAATATAGGCAAGACTATATAGGTCATCTAGTATGCTCATTTTCAAACTATTATTTATATTATCTGATAACTGATAGGCCTTTCTAGCATAGTATTTACTCTCAGAGAGATCATCATTATAATGATAAAAATTACTCAATCCTTTGTATGCCCTAGCTTCAATTTGTATATTATTATTGTCCTTCCCGAATTGTATCATTTGGTCTGCATAAAAATGAGCAGAATCAGAAACATTCTTTATATCTTTTGAGTAATATGTGAGTGCTACCATTATATTAGCCATTGCAACTTCATATCCATATATATCGATATGTTTTTTAGCAAGCATTGCTGCTTTTTTTGTATAATTATCACCTTTACTTTTAACCGGGTCACTATAGTTTCCTGGGCCAGCCCTCCACATTCGAC
Organism: uncultured bacterium; assembly: GCA_964429875.1. GTDB lineage: Bacteria > Fidelibacterota > Marinisomatia > SCGC-AAA003-L08 > D37C17 > CAYSDL01. The sequence continues at coordinate 1,091 of CAYSDL010000019.1, read as the reverse complement.
CCAGTACAACTCCAAGATTTCTATAAACTCTACCAAGCAATTTTTCTTGATTTGTTTTTTCACATATTTTCAGTGATTTTTCAAGAATAGTTTTTGCAATATCATAATTATAATGGTACCAATGAGAACGAGCTAATTGAATTTGTGCATCTATATTAGTAGAATCAAGAGATATAGAGTTTTCATACATTTCACGAATTGCAGTTAATTCATCAATACTTAAGTCAGCATAAGAATTATCTTTTATAAATGATTTTGCTTTTAGATACAAAGCGTATGATTCACTATTAACTATATTTTCATCTACCTTTACTTTAGAACTAGGAGAAATAATTTTAAGCATTTGATTTGCAAGGGTGCTAACAATTAATGAAGATTTTTCATTTGATTCTGTCCAATTATTTGCATATTCTGTCACTCCAGTATGGGCATTAATAAGTTGGGATCGTAATTTAAATTGCTCATTATCCTTGTAGAGGCTACTTGTTAAAATATATTTGACATTTAACCGTTCAGCAATTTTCTCCCAGGATTCATTGGAATCAACTAAATTTATTTCTTTCATAGAGGGGATACGAATATTCCCAGAACTTGCGACTTTAATAATTAGATCTTCAGTTATTCCTCTAACCCAAAATGAATCTTCCTCTTTTCCTAAATTGTCCATCTTCATAACCCCCACAGATGGAATTTCATACTTTTCTGCATAAGACAAATCAAAAAATCCTACTCCAAGCCAAAACATAGCACCAATAATAGTTAATAATGCCCCTGTTAATGCTAAAATATTAAATTTAGTTTTTGTTGTTTTATGTTCTAGTTTTACTTTTGATTTATCATAACTTGGTAGGTCATGTGAGGTGATAGCATATATTTTTACATCTTGTGAAACACCTTTTAATTTTGGAGTCCCAATAAATTGTGTTATATATTCTGGTAAACTAGATATATCTTGCTGAACTCTCCCTGATATCACAATCCCTCCGATAGAGGCATAAGGCTCAATCCTAGAAGCCACATTGACATCATCGCCTAAAACATCGCCGCCAATCAATGTTATTTCTCCTTCATGAATTCCAATTCGCAGGTTT
>CAYSDL010000018.1:17168-22799 GCA_964429875.1 uncultured bacterium | reverse complement strand
ATATCCGCATCACTATCATATAAAACATTAACAGTTGTTTCTTGGCAGCTTGTACTATCTCCACCACATTCACCACATTCATCTTCTACATTCCCATCACAGTCACATGCACCATCTGCTATACCTCCACCATTACAAACACCACATTCATCTTCTACAGCTGAGCCACCACATTCACCAGCACAATCTGTATCTATTACACAGTTGCCATCACAATCATAATTTTCTTCTGGACCATCACCATTACATACGTTACATTCATCATATTCACCTACACAATCATCCACATCATCACAAATTCCATCTGCATCATCATCATCACATGAACCATCATCTCCACCTGAATTTGACCATTCTGAACTTAATGGTACTCCCTCTAAACCTGAAAAGACAAATGCACTTAAGCAGTCTTCAGAAACTGTTCCATCAAGAACTATTAGAGTTAATCCTTCACCTGCAGGAATAACTGATCCTGTAAATGAAAATCCAAGAACTACTGTTCCACTAGCAGATACTGTAAAACCTGCATTAGCAGCTTCACCACCAGATGTCCCAGTTACACATCCATCATGATTAAATTGAAATCCTGCAATATCTACTGAAGATGAATAATTTAAATTATTACCATCTAAAGATAAAGTAACATCTTGAGCATAAATGAAGCTACAAACAAATACTGTTAAAATAGTTATAATATTCTTTATCATTTTTTCCTCCTAATTGAAGCCAATATTAATTAATTTTTAAAAATCTAAATTTGAACAAAATTACATATAAACATACAATAATTATGTGATGCATTCAACATAATTGATGTTTATTAATGTAACAAAATAAATAATATATAAAATATTACTCATTCCTCCTCCTCTAAATAGAGGGTCTTAAATATACGAAAATTTTATAAAATAGTTATGTTTAAATTATTTTTTATGCTGTTTTTTTAAAATAAGTAATTTGAGGTTTCTTATTCTTTAAAATAACAGCTGAATTTATTGTGCAAGATTTGACTTTTTTTAATGAGGGAATTTCATACATAATTTCTAACATTACTTCTTCAAGTATCGAACGTAATGCACGAGCGCCTGTATTTCTTTTGATTGCTTTATCAACAATTATATTTATCGCATTATCAGTGAAACTTAATTTTACATTATCTAAAGAAAATAAATGTTGATACTGTTTAATAATTGAATTTTTTGGTTTTATTAAAATAAGTTTCATCGATTTTTTTGTTAACATTTCAAGAGGGGATAATACTTGTAATCTGCCTACAAGTTCAGGAATAAAGCCATAATTAATTATATCTTCATGACGAATATCTAATAAAACATTTGGATTTTCATTTCTTGATACTATTTTTCTATCAAAACCAATACCACCTCCTTTTGATCTTTTATCAATAATTTTGGAGATACCATCAAAAGTTCCGCCACAAATAAATAAAATGTTTGTTGTATCAATTTTAATTAAAAGTTGTTCAGGATGTTTTCTCCCTCCTTCAGGAGGAATATTTGCAATTGTTCCTTCTATAATTTTTAATAAAGATTGTTGGACTCCTTCTCCAGATACATCTCTTGTGATAGATTGGTTCATATCTTTTTTAGAAATTTTATCTATTTCATCAATATAAACAATGCCTTTTTGAGTTTTCTCAAGATCATACCCTGCTTCATGATATAATCTGACTAAAATATTTTCAACATCTTCACCAACATAGCCTGCTTCAGTTAAGACAGTAGCATCTGCAATTACAAAAGGAACATTTAAAATTTTTGCAAGAGTTTTTGCTAATAAAGTTTTCCCAGTTCCAGTAGATCCTAGTAATAAAATATTACTCTTTTCTAGATTAATATTATTTTTAGATTCAATATTAGCTAATCTTTTGTAGTGATTGTACACTGCAACTGATACTGTTTTTTTTGCTTTATCATGCCCTATAATATATTTATCTAATTCTTTTTTTAAAGCTTTGGGGGATCTAATATTTTTTTTATTATCAGCACTACTTTCTTCTAGTGCTAAAAATGATTTTTCTATACAATTATTACAAATATATGCTGAGTGTCCCTCAATTAAAAGTTTGACATCATTTTGTCCTAAACGACAAAAAGAGCAGCATATATTTAGTTTTGTAGCAGAAGTCATTTTTTTCTGTTTTTTGAAGATACTATTTCATCTATAAGTCCATATTTTTCTGCTATCTCAGCTGACATAAAATTATCTCTGTTTGTATCTTTTTCAATTGTCTTAATAGATTGACCTGTGTTTTCACTTAAAATTTTGTTTAGTTTTTCCCTTAAAAAAAGAATTTCTTTAGTATAGATTTCTATATCTGTCGCTTGACCAGATGTTCCTCCTAATGGCTGATGTATCATTATTCTTGAGTTTTCCAGAGCCATTCTTTTTCCCTTTGCCCCTGCACTAAGTAATACAGAAGCCATACTTGCTGCCTGCCCCATGCAAATTGTCACTATATCTGGTTTTATATATTGCATTGTATCTAAAATTCCAAAACCAGAAGTAATAACTCCCCCTGGACTATTTATATACATATAGATATCCTGCTTAGGGTCTTCTGCCTCTAGAAATAAAAGTTGAGCTATAAGTAGGCTGCTGACATAATCATCAATAGGCGTTCCTAAAAAAATAATTCTTTCCTTTAATAATCTTGAATATATATCAAAAGCTCTTTCACCGTTAGCAGTTTGTTCCACAACCATTGGAATAAGATTTTTTGGTGCTTCCATTATTTTACTCCCTTTTTATCTTTTCTTAGTTTATCAGTTGAACTTTCTTTGACTTGATTGACAAAATAATTTTCTAATAACTCAAATAATTTATTATTAAGAATCTCTTCATGTAAATTAAATCTATTATTATTTTCACTATAATGTTTTTTGATTTCCTTTTTATGCTCAGGGTTCTTTTGAATAGCATCACTTATGAATTGATCTATTTCTTTTGATGATATTTTTATATTTTCATCATTAATAATTTTTTCTCTAACCATATGCCACTTTGCAGTTTTAGATGCTGTTTCTTTTATCTCTTTTGAAAATTTATTTTCATCATATGTTTGCCCCTGTGAGCTAAATTTTTCTTTATATTGATTATTTAAATGCTCTTCATAATTTTTTAGTATAGATTTAGGAATATTTATTTTTGTCTTATCAACAAAAAAATCAATTATTTTATTATTAAACTCTTTTTTATTTTCATTATCTAAATTATTCTGAATATTTGACAAAATTTTATTACTTAGTGATTTTATTGTTTTGACTTCAGGATCAATAATTTTGGCAAAATCATCATTAATGTTTGGTAAAATTTGCTCTTCTATTTTATTAATTTTTATTCTGTAGCTTACTGAGCCGCTATCTTGTTCAATTTTAGCATCAATAATATCCCCTGCCTTTTTGCCAATAAACTTTTTTTCTAATTTCCCAGTAAATAAGCCTTCTCCTATTTTAATGTAATGATTCTTAATTATACTATTTTCAATAATATTTTTAGAATCATCTAGCTTATTAAAATCTGCATAAATAAAGTGGTTCTTTTTAATAGGTCCGTCAACTGTTTTTGCTTTTGCATGTTGTGCTTGAAATCGACTTAAAGATTCTTCTACATCTTTATTGTTAGCAATATATTTATTAGTTTTAATTTTTATTTTTTTCTGATATGATGGCATTTTAAAATCTGGTTTTACTTCAAATGTAATGGCATACTTTAAATCAGAAAACTCTTTAAAATCAATGTTCATTATTTGCCCCTGATTAACAGGAATAATCTTTAAATCATCTAATGCTTTTTTATAATAAACATTAACAAACTTATCTACAAATTGAGCATCAATAGAAGGTCCAATATTTTTTCTTAAAATATTATCTGGAACCTTTCCTTTTCTAAAACCTGGTATTTGATAATTTAATTTCGCTTTTTTGTATTCTTTATAATAATCACTCTTAATGTCTTCCCAGGATAATTCAATATGAAGCGTTCTTTCATAATCATTATTTTGTTTTAAATCTAATTTCATTTTTCTCTGAATTTATATAGGCAAAATTTAATGTTTTATAATATTTTTATTACTATTATTTATAATTGCTAACAGCCTTAAGTTCTGAACTATTAAAATATGTATCAGTAGACTCAATAGCTTTTTTAATATATTTTATTTCATTAATGTTTGCAGATTTAATTAAATAATAAAAAAACATATCATAAAATTTAGAATTAAAAGTTCCTTCATTATAATAATACAATATGGTTTTATCTTTGAATTTCTCTATTTTAAATATTTTTTTATGTGAATATATATTTTTTGAATTTCCTTTAAATTGAAATATAATTTCTTTTGGTGCATGAATAGAAACAATCTTAGCATTTAATTGAGCTAAATTAAGGTATTTAACAGCTACATTAAATTTAAGCTTGTCATTAACAATATAGTTTGATTCTAGAACAATTTTTTTATAATATTTATCAAAAATTAAACTTCTGGATAAATCAATCATAAAAAACCAAACTTTATGAATATCAGAATTTATTATTATTTTTTGGCTGTGCTTAATCATTAAATTCACAGAATTTAAAAATATATGAATAATAAACTACTATATAATCAAAAAAACAAAGCTCAATGTGAAGAAGATTTGAGTAAAGAAAATTTTAAAAGAATAACACTATCATTTTATAAATATGTTGAATTATCAGACATAGAAAACTTAAGGGATGAATTATTTGTAAAATTTAATGAGATTGGTATTTTAGGAAGAGTTTATATAGCTTCAGAAGGAATTAATGCACAAATTAGTATTCCTGAGCATAACCTTAATAGTTTTAAAAAAATTATTTTTTCATTTAAAGAGTTTGAAAAAATCCAACTTAAAATAGCTGTCATCGAAGGAACCTCATTTTTAAAATTAACTATAAAAATAAAACAAGAAATAGTGGCATATAAAATAGCCATAGATGAATATAATATTAATAAAACAGGCAATCATTTAAATAGTTTGGATTTTAATAATGCTATTAAAGATGGTGCTATTGTTGTTGATATGCGAAATTACTACGAAGGTGAAATAGGTAAATTTGAAAATGCCATTATCCCGGATGTGGAACGATCTCAAGAATTACTCCCTGAAGTAAAAAGATTATTAGAAAATCATAAAGAAGACAAAATATTGATGTATTGTACAGGAGGTATTAGGTGTGAAAAAGCAAGTTCTTATTTAATACATCATGGTTTTAAAGATGTTAATCAATTAAAGGGTGGAATTGTTCAATATGCTCATGAAATAAAAGAAAATAAAGAAAAATCTAAATTCATTGGTAAAAACTTTGTCTTTGATCATCGAATGGGAGAAAAAATAACTGAGGATGTAATTTCTAACTGTCATCAGTGCAAAACACCTTCCAATATTCATACTAACTGTAAAAATCAATGCTGCCATATCCTATTTTTGCAATGTGAAAATTGTAAAATAAAATTTGATGGATGTTGCTCTGAAAAATGTTGTAATTTTATTAAACTACCAAAGGAAGAACAAACAGCATTGTTTAAATCTGAAAAAATTCAATTCACAGCTCAAAAATCAAAAAACATTAAACCAAAATTGATTAATTTTT
>CAYSDL010000018.1:12107-17068 GCA_964429875.1 uncultured bacterium | reverse complement strand
ATTAATTTTTAATTAAAAGTTTGAGGCCTTTTAAATAACTATTTTTTCCAAAACCAGAAATTGTATTTTGACAAACAGAGGATAAAACAGATTGTTTTCTAAAATTTTCTCTTTTATTTATATCACTTAGATGGATCTCTATTGTAGGAATGCTTATAGAGTCAATAGCATCACGAATGGCATATGAATAATGTGAATATGCCCCAGCATTAATCAATATACCTCCAGCCCAATGCCTTTCATCATGTAAAATATCAATAATTTCTCCCTCATGATTACTTTGATAAAACTTGAAATTGTGATCTGCTGATTCGGTTGAATTTTCCAACCACATCATTAACTCTTCAAGAGTTTCTGTTCCATAAATTTCAGGATTTCTTGTTCCTAGAAGGTTTAAATTTGGACCATTTATTACAAGTATATTCATAAGGTTAATTCATTAATAGTTTTAAGGATTCATTTATAATTGATTCTGGAACATCATTTTTAATTATTGCAGAACCTATATTATTTAATAAAATAAAGTTACTTTTGTTCCCTATTCGTTTTTTATCATATAAAAGATGATTTTTTAATAAATCAATATCAATATCGTTTAATGTTTGTTTTGGAATAGCATTAATAAATTCATAAATAATATTATAATCATTTCTAGATAAATATTCTAATTTGTAGGATATATAAGATGCAGCCATCATTCCATAATATACAGCATCTCCATGCATAATATTTTTATATTGATAATATGATTCTAGAGCATGACCAATCGTGTGTCCAAAATTTAATAGCATTCTTTGCCCCTGATCAAATTCATCTTTAACAATAATATTTTTTTTATGCATACAGCATTGAAAAATATTTTTTTTAAGTTCATCTATATTATCTAAATCAATCAACATATCAAAATTTTCTTTAATGTTTTGAAACATGTCGCTATCAAAAATAAGTCCATATTTAATTACTTCTGCAAGACCATTAATCATGTGTTTTTTATCTAAGGAATGTAAAAATGTAGGATCAATAATTATAGCACTAGGTTGCTTAAAAGTCCCAATTAGATTTTTACCGCTATTGGTATTTACTCCTGTTTTCCCTCCAATAGAAGCATCAACCATTCCAAGAAGTGTAGTTGGAATAAATATATGCTTTACTCCACGCATATAAATAGATGCAACAAATCCAGCTATATCTGTAGTAACGCCACCGCCACAGCCAATAATTAAAGAGTGCCTAGTACATTTTTTTTCAGTTAATGTATTAAGAATCCGATCAACATTTTTTAAATTTTTTGCATCTTCAAATTCTTCTACAATAATATTTTTAAATCCTGAATTAAATAGTGAATGTTTTTTATATAAATCTAGAATTGTTTTCTGAGTTAAAATAAATATCTTATCATAACGATCAGTGTTTATCACACTAGATAAATCATTACTAATCCCTATCTCAATATAAATAGTATGTTTATTATTTTTTAGTTTAACATCAATTGTTTTCATTATATAATTTTTCTATTTGAATTGCGGTTTCTTCTTTAGTTAAACCGCTTGTATCAATAGTATAATGCGCACATTTTTTATATAAACTTTTTCTACTATTATATAATGTAATAATATCATGATCATTTTTATATAAAGGTCTATTTTGACTTTGATTATCTAGTCTATTTATTAATATTGTAGTATTACAGTCTAAGAAAAAACATATGCCTCTTGTTTTTAGAATATTTTGATTATTAGTATCTAAAATAATTCCTCCACCCGTTGAGTAAATAAAATCATCATTTTTTGAACATTCTCTAAAGTAGGTTGATTCAATTAATCTAAATCTATTTTCACCATATTCATCAAATATCCTAGTGATAGACATATCCATTAACTGCTTTAACTCATCATCCATATCAATAATTGGTATGGATAGTTTTTTAGATAATAATTTTCCGATTGTTGATTTTCCTGATCCCATCATTCCAATCAAAAAAATATTTTTCATTTTAATATTTAGCTGAATGTTTAATATGCGCAGCTAACTCTTCCATGCTATCTCCACCAAACTTATCTAATAATGTATCACAAATCACCATACACGCCATACTTTCTCCAACAATTGAAGCAGCTGGGACTGAACATGAATCTGTTCTTTCTTTATGAGCCAGTTTAGATTCTTTTGTATTAATATCAACAGATTGTAATGGTTTTATTAATGTTGGAATAGGCTTCATGGTAGCAGATATAATAATTTTTTGTCCATTACTCATACCTCCTTCAATACCACCGCAATTATTACTCCCTCTTTTAAATCCATTATCATAAAAAATTTCATCATGTAATTGACTGCCTTTTTTTTCTTCCGATAAAACCCCAAGTCCAATATCAAAGGACTTAATCCCATTTATAGATAAAATAGCATTACCAAGATGTGCGTTTAATTTTTCATTCCATGAAGTATAACTTCCAAGACCAAAAGGAACACCTGAAATATGTATTTGAAAGCTACCACCAACAGAGTTTCCATCTTCTTTTGCAGTTTTAATAACATCAACCATTTTTTTTTCTACACTCCTATCAAGTGATCTAACCATTGATGCATCTGCTTTTGTATTCATTTCATGAGCAGATAAATACGTATAATCATTTTTATCTTTAATGGTATAAATTGATGTAACATAACTACTAATATGAATATCGAATTTTTCAAGTAATTTTCTGCAAACTGATCCAAGGGCAACTCTCATAGCAGTTTCTCTTGCTGATGATCTTTCAATTACATTTCTAATATCATCAAAACCATACTTTTGCACACCAGCAAGATCAGCATGGCCAGGTCTTGGTAATGTAATTTTTTTTATGTCATCACTTGTTTTAGAAACTGACATTTTGTTTTTCCAATTTTTCCAATCATTATTTTTGATAATCATACCAATAGGAGAGCCTAATGTTTTTCCTAATCTTACACCTGAGCAAATTTGAGGTGTATCGCTTTCAATCTGCATTCTTTTTCCACGACCAAAACCTATTTGACGTCTTTTTAATTGATCATGGATATAAGATTCATTGATATCTAGATTGGCAGGCATTCCCTCTAATATTCCTAAAAGAAGTTTACCATGAGATTCACCTGCTGTTGAAAATTTTATTTTTTTCATAATATGGACTTTTTTAAATCTAAATAATTTATTTTTTCTGAGCTATTACATTTAAACCAAATATCAAATGACTTTAATGCCTGATGAATTAACATATCTATTCCTGAAATAATTTCACAATGTTTTTTTATTTCCAATGATAGCTTTGATTGGACATAATTAATGTCAATACACATATCAATACTTGGAATAGGCAAGTAACTTAATAAAGAATCAAGATTATTTGAATCGATTTTTAGAGGGAGACAATTAATCAATATTAAGTTATTGATAATAGTATTATTATACCTTCTTATTGTTCGTTTTCTATATTTAAGATTAATACCTTTAATAAGGGTATCAATTTTATCAAAATTTCTTCCATATATATATATATCACAATTATACTCTTTTAATAATGAAAAAATAACTGCTCTTGCTGCTCCGCCATATCCGAGTACAACAACTTTTTTGTTATTAAGCTGTATGTTATTTAATAAAATCATATTTTTAAATCCATGATGATCTGTATTGTATCCTAATAATTGTGTATTATCAACATTAACACAGTTAACCGATCCTAATTCTTTTGCAAGCTGATCATGATGATCAACAACATCAAACGCGGAATTTTTGTAAGGAGATGTGATATTAAACCCTGTATATCTATCAGTATTATATTTAATAAAATTAATGAATGCTTCATTAGTATCTAATAAAATAGAATCATAGGTTGCATTAATACTAAAAAAATTAAAAAGATGTTTGAAAATAGCTGGACTTAATGAATGAGATACTGGATTACCTATAATACAAAATTTTCTCATTGCAATATACTTTCAATTGCAGAATAAAAATCAGGGAATGAGATGCTAATAATATCATTATACTGATGAGACATCTTATTGTTAAGTAACAAATGAAGTATTTCAAATGACATTGCCATTCTGTGATCATTTCCATGTATTATACATGTATTATGCAAATTATTTTTGCCCTTTATTACTATATTATCATCAGAATAAGATATATCTGCGCCCATATTTTTTAGATTTTCATATATCAACATTGCTCTATCTGACTCCTTGTATTTTAACTCTTCTAAACCGCTAAACACCGTCTTGCCATCACACTGTGTAGCTATAATTGAGAGAATTGGGATTTCATCAATCACACCTATAGCACATTTAGAGTTTATTTGAACTGATTGTAGATTCGGGCTATATGAAGCAACGATTGTACACGATTTTTCAAATTTAGAAGAACTAATATCTTCAATTGAAATATTTGCATTCATTTTTTTTAATAAATATATAAACTTTAAACGTGTTTCATTATACAATACATTGTTAATTCTAATTTTTGATTCAGGCAATAAAATTGCACCTGCAATTAAAAAACCTGCACTTGATATATCCCCGGGGACCGTTAAACTAAACCCTTTATTTATTCTAGACTTTCTAATACTAATTTGATCTCCGATACTGATATCGCAATGTAAATATTTGAGTAATTTCTCTGTGTGGTCTCTGGTTTCTAAATCATAAGAAATAGTTGAATACTGATCGCAACCAAGGCTAGCAAATAAAAGTGCCGATTTGACCTGGGCACTTTTAGTTACCGTTTTATAATTAATGGGATTAAGAGAACTTTTTTCAATAGTAAGGGGCAAATAGTTATTATTAGAATTAATTTTTAGATTCATTTTTTTCAATGGTTCAATAATTCTTTTCATAGGACGATTTAAAAGCGATCCATCTCCTGAAAAATTAGCAGAAATTCCTTGCCCTGCCAGCAACCCCGTTAATAATCTAACCGTTGTTCCTGAATTTTGGCA
>CAYSDL010000018.1:0-12007 GCA_964429875.1 uncultured bacterium | reverse complement strand
TTGATCCAGCATCCTTTGGTCCTCCTGGGCCTGGAGATATTATAATATGCGAATAGTTTTTACGTTCAATATTACTAATAGATATTTTGTTGTTTTTAACAGCCTCTAAGTTATCAACCAAAGAACCAACTTGTTGAATAATATTATATGTGAATGAATCGTAATTATCAATTATTAAAATCATTATCTATTTTTTCAAATTCTTGTTTATCTATGTGATTAATAAAATGTTTTGGAACCATATATTCAGGTAAATATTTTTGGCAGTGCTGTTTAATCTGATGAATATTAAACTCACTTTTCTTAATTAATACTGCAATTACATGCCCCCACTTATCATCAGCTGCCGCCTTAACCTCAAAATCAATTCCTTTTTCTAAACCACTAATAACATTTTTTATTACTTTTAAATTAATATTTTCACCGCCTGAAATGATAAAATTTAAAGATCGTGATTTATAAAATAATTGATTATTTTTTACAACACCCAAATCTTCTGTTAAAAATATTCCATTACATTTTTGACTGTTGACATATCCCTCCATCACAGTATTAGATTGTATTTTAATACACCCATCATTAACAGTCATTCTTGTATTTTTATGAGCAAATCCTAAAAATCCATGATTGAATTTTTTTACATCTCTAATAAAATATCCGCATACTCCCGAAGATGTCTCTGTCATACCATATGATATATATGCATTAACATCATTATTTTTAAAGTAATCAAAAACCTTCTCATTAATACCATCACCTCCAATAATTACAATTTTAAAACTTTTAAAAATATTATTATTAGATCGCTGCATTATATCAACAATCATTTTAGGCACAGCAGAAATGCAATTAATTTTTAACTTTTTAATAATTGAATGAATTTCATTTTTATTATATTCCAATACAATAGATTGGAAATTAAAATATAGGGATCTAAAAAAAATAGAGAGACCTGAAATATGCCAAATGGGAAGAACGTTTAGATAAACATCATCGGATTTAAAATTTGCAATTTCCTGCCAATTCAATGCACTATTATAAATATTATCAAAAGTGAGCTCAACAGCTTTTGGATTCATTTCTGTCCCCGATGTAAACAATATACATTGAATATCATTTTTTTTATATGATATTTCTTCTCTTTTATCACAGTCATCTGATTGTATTATACAAATATTATCATTGACTTCAAAATCACAGGCAACTATTTTATTATAATCGATAAATTTTATCATTTTATTGTCTGGAGGAAAAACTACGGGGACGCAATTTGTCCGATTGCATGCTATAATTGAAGCTAAAATATCTTTTTTATCTGAGCATTTAATCTTTACTCTCTGAGGCTTTGATTCTAGAGATTTGATAAATAGCTCTATGCAATAAATATAATCATCAAACTCCTTATAAGTGATTGGCATATTATTAATGGTAACAAAAATTACATCAGGGCATGTAAAAGACCTCTCCTTAATATAATCTTTAATCATTACAGCAAACTCCCAAACCTATAACTTCTCTTAAATCAATCATAAAAGAATCGACATTATAAAAGGCTTCGTAGCCACTATCAAAAAAAGCATAATTATTCAACCCATGTTGATTATCAAGCCTTAAAGCAGCAGCTAAATTAATTTCTGACATGTTGCCTACTTTTGTTTGCAAAGAAGAAGAAATAATTAATTTAACCATATTTTTATTTAAGTATTTATATAGCTCTTCAATCTCTTTTATCCCACCAAATAATGCAGGTTTTAAAATAGCATAATCAATTAATTTTAAATCTACCAACTCTTTGTAACTTCCATCAAGAATAGACTCATCTAATGCGATAGGCTGGCTAATTTTATCTTTTAGCTTTATATAATCTTTTTTATAGGAATTTTGTAATGGCTCTTCAATGTATTCTATATTACAATCTTTTAATTCATCGCACACTAAAACAGCATCCTCTAATTTACATAGCCTATTAAAATCTATTCTTAAAGAAAGATCGGGATTTTTTTTTGATATATTATTTAAAATTTTAATGTCTTCGTACAATTGATTAACCCCAAATTTTATTTTTATTGATGATCCTGGCTGAATATTATTAATGCTAATTGCGCTAAGATTGACCTTCTCAATTGCATCTTTATTCAAATGCTTCGCTAAAGATACTCCTTTAATTTGACTTAAAATATCACTCAATGCAATATCTAAGGCAAATTTCAAACTTGGACAATCTTTTGAAAAAATTTCAAACAAAGGATATAATTCTTCTATACTGTAACTATTTCCAATCATTAGACCGGCTTTTAATTCCTCAAGTTTCCATTCAACCTGCTTAATGTTTTCTTTTGAAAAAAAAGGCAGGGGGGAAGCTTCTCCACAACCACAATAATCATCAAAATAAATTTTAACAATATATCCAGAGCGCTCTGAATATGCATTTTGAGAATTTTTAAATACTGAAGATAAATTAGTTTGATATTTGACGGTTTCAATTTTCTTAAAAATCATAATAACACAACAATTGATAAAATAATAGTAAATATGGTGATGTAAAGTGAATAATATTGGAGTGCTTTTTTAATAAACTCAGGAGCCATAACAACTTTATATAATATTATTACACAAAAAAGAACCAAGATATAAAATAGATAAAAATTATGTAGTTGACTTAATAGACTAAATAAATAATATAGACTAAGGTAAGATAAAATATTCATTAATATAAATTCTATTTTACCAAAATTTTTACCAAATATAACTATTAATGTTTTTTTATTAGAAAGCAAATCTTCATTATAATCTCTTAAATTATTAATGATTAACATTGATGAATTTAAAGAGCCCGCAATCAACCCAAATAAAAAAGTAAGGAAACTATATTCTAATGTTTGCAAATAAAATGTCCCCCAAGATGATAGAACCCCAAAATAAATAAATACAAAAATTTCTCCTAGCCCATTATAGGCGATAGATAGCTTTGTAGCTGTATAAAGGTATGCAAACAAAAAAGAAGATAAGCCAATCATTAAAATAATGATTCCACCCACGCTCACTAAATATCCTCCTAAAAGGACTGCTAAAAAAAGCAAAACATAAACACCCACTAGAACTTCCTTTTCATTTAGATATCCTTTCTCAACTACCCTATCAGGCCCTACCCTATCAGATCTATCTGCCCCTTTTTTAAAATCATATAAATCATTAATAAAATTTGTCATGATTTGTATTAGAATTGAACATAAAATAGTACAAATGAAAACAGCAAAACTAAATCTGTTCAAATGAACACAAAGCATTGAAACAGGAACAATGGGAATTAAAGAAGCAATCAGGGTTTGAGGCCTTGCTGCCTGTATCCAATATTTGGTTTTGCCCATTACTATGGAAGCTTAGGAAATTTTTTAAAGTTTGGTTTTCTTTTTTGTTTAAAAGCATCTCTTCCTTCTTGTGCTTCTTCTGTCATATAAAAAAGCATTGTTGCATCTCCTGCAAATTGTTGAAGGCCTGCCTGACCATCACAATCTGCATTTAATGCCCCTTTTAACATTCGTAAAGATAAAGGAGATTTTTCCAAAATTTCCTGGCTCCATGTAATTGTCTCTTTTTCAAGATTTTTATATTTTACAACCTTATTTACTAAGCCCCAATCACAGGCTGTTTTAGCATCATAAAATCTACATAAATACCAAATTTCTCTGGCTCTTTTTTGTCCAACAACTCTTGACATATATGAAGCTCCCCATCCACCATCAAAAGATCCTACCATGGGCCCAGTTTGTCCAAATTGTGCATTATCTGCTGCTATAGTTAAATCACAAAGCAAATGTAATACATGTCCTCCTCCAACAGCATAACCAGCAACCATTGCGATAACAGGTTTAGGCATATATCTTATCTGTTTTTGAACATCTAAAATATTAAGACGTGGGATACCGTCATCACCTACATACCCTGCATCACCCCTTATTGATTGATCGCCACCAGAACAAAATGCTTTTTCTCCTTCTCCAGTCAAAATAACAACACCACAATTTTGGTCTTCTCTTGCATGCTCAAAGGCTTTTTTTAATTCAAAAACTGTTTTTGGCCTAAATGCATTTCGTACTTTTGGTCTATTAATTGTAATTTTATTTACACCGGACGCATCATTTAAACCTGATTCATATTTGATATCTTCAAATTTTTCAATGGATTTCCATTTTATCTTCACATTCGCTCCTCTTTGTATGTATATTGTATTAATATAATTTATTATAAATTAATTGATGATGTATACTCAATATAAACAAATATTAATATTTTTTATTTTTTCTCTAAACTCTTTAATAATAGGGCAGGACTGCGTAGATACGAATCCTACACAATATGGATCATGTGATACTCCCCTTGGATTTGTTTGGACGGGGAATAGTTGCGTTCTTGCGTATGGATGTGATATGGGTGAAGATGATGAGTTGTTTTACGGCACCTATGAAGAATGTGATATTACATGTAACGGAAGCGTGTCTCTAGGTGATCTTAATAATGATTCTAATATAAACGTAGTTGATATTGTTCTTTTAGTAAATATTATTTTACAATCTGAATCATATAATCAAACTGGAGACATTAACTTTGATAATTTAAACAATGTAATTGATGTTGTAAATCTTGTGAATATTATTTTAACAAATTCAGATACAAGAGATACTTGGCAAATTATTAATGAAGATATCATAACTCCTAAATGTGCGATGTGCCACTATGATGGATCATTTCATGCTGAACTTTCAGATTTAATTTTAACTGAAGATATTGCATACCAACAAATGATAAATAGAATCCCTGATAATCAATCAGCTTCTGCAAATGGGTTGCAATTATTAAGTGATGAAGGAGGATTATTTGGATTATTATTAAGTTATTTTTGGGAAAAAATAAATATTAATAATGAGGTGCATTTTTATAGTGAGCACCCTCAATATGGAGAAATTATGCCTCTTGGAGGTCCTTTTTTAACTAATGGAGAACTAGATTTTATTGAAGATTGGATTTGGGAAGGAGCTCCTGAAGAAGGCGTTGTGGCAGATCCAGCAATCTTAAATGACCAATCAGAATATGAAACTCCTATATTTGAAGCTCCAGATCCACCAATAATGGGTTTTCAATATCATATTGGCCCATTTGATGTTTATCCAAACACGGAGCGAGAATTTTTGTATTACTTCCCTCAGGAAGCTGATGAATATTATATCAACCAAGTTGAATTTGTTATGGCACCAGGAACGCACCATGCAATTGCATATATGTTTTCTGAAAATTACTCTGACCCAGCTCCAACACCATATGAAATTAGAGATATTCATATGGATTATCTTGGCAATGATGTTCAAGAAATGATTGAGAATATAATGACTCTTCAGGAACATACTTTTGTTTTTGGAACTCAAATGCCGTTCTGGAATTATACTTTACCTGAAGGAATTGCATTAAAAGTTGAATCTGATTATGGATTAGATATTAATCCTCATTATTTCAATTATACTGATGAAACTATTCAAGGTGAGTTATATTTAAATTTTCATACTGTTTTACCTCAAGATGTTCAGATCGAAGCAGGTATAATGCAATTAAACAATAATGATATTGAACTTCCTCCAAATCAGGAAACAACAATTACTAAAATATTTTCAGCAAATCAAATTTTAAATTCAATAAATATTGATCCTCCTTCTGGAGCAAATCAATTAAATATTTTTCAATTATTTACTCATGCACATCAATTAATGACAAAATTTGATGTTCTTATATTACACCCTAATGGAGAAGAAGAGCTGATTTATACTGCCTTAGATTATGAACATCCACCTATACTAGAAATGGATCCTCCTTTAATAATAGGACCAAACCAAGGTCTGATTGCAAGGGCCACTTGGAATAATACTACAGATAATTGGGTTAATTTTGGTTTATTAAGCACTAATGAAATGATGATAGTTTTTGGTTTGGTTTATTTTGATTAATGAATATTCATTCTGAAATTCAATCCATAAAAAATAAAATTATTGAGACACGGCGAGATTTTCACAAATATCCTGAATTATCATTCCAGGAAAAACGTACCTCTAAAATTGTTGCAGAAAAACTTGAATCTTTTGGCATTGATGTTCAAAGAAATGTAGGAAAAACAGGAGTAGTTGGAATATTAAATGGAAAGTCAAAGGGCAAAACTATTGCTTTTCGAGCTGATATGGATGCACTTCCAATTCAGGAAACAGGTGACGTTTCTTACAAATCAATTAATGATGGGGTGATGCATGCCTGTGGTCATGATGCTCATACTGCCATGCTTCTTGGCGCAGCAGAAGTCTTATCAAAAAATATTGATAATATTAAAGGTAAAATAAAATTTATTTTTCAACCAGCAGAAGAAGGTTTTGGGGGAGCGCGATATATGATTGATGATGGTGCTATTGTTAATGTTGAAGAAATCTATGGTCTTCATGTTTGGAATTATCAAAAAAGTGGTACTGTTGGAATAAAATCTGGTCCTGTCATGGCAGCGGCTGATATTTTTACCATTACAATTAAAGGAATCGGTGGACATGGTGCTGCCCCACAAGGAACAGTTGACTGTATTATAGTTGCATCTCACCTCATTCAAGCCCTGCAAACAATTGTAAGTAGAAATACTAATCCACTTGAAAATACAGTTGTCACGGTTGGGCAAATAAATGGGGGATATAATTTTAATATTATTGCAGATGAAATTGTTTTAAAAGGAACTTCAAGAGCATATACTGAAGAAAACAGAGAGATGATTAAAAAAAGAATGAAAGAAATTATTAAAGGCGTTGAAACAACATTTGATGCAAAAATTACTTTAAATTATAAAGATGGTTATCCCCCTGTAATTAATAATGAAAAAATTACTAAAAATGTTATTAATGCAGCAAAACATATCGTTGGAGAAAATGTTATATTACCATACTTATCAATGGGAGGTGAGGACTTTAGCTATTATGCTAATAAGGTGCCTGGATGTTTTTTCTTTTTGGGTTCTTCTCCAAAAGATCGTGAACCTATGAGCACCCCCCAACATTGCTCTCATTTTGATATTGATGAAGAAGCTATGTTAATAGGAAGCTCAATATTTGTCCAACTGGGATTAAATAATTAAAGAGAATTTTAGTAATAGTTTTTATATATTAGGGATCTTGAATTTTATAACAGTATAAGGAAGATGTATGAATAAAAAGAAAAAAATTGCTAATAAAAAACATAGAAAATCAAAAGCTAGATTAAAAGCATTACGGGTTTCTTCATTAGCAAAGATGAAAAAAAGGCCTGCTCCAAAACCTGTAGAAAAGAAAGTTGCCGATGTGGCTATTGAAGAAAAATCTACACCTAAAAAAACAACAGCCAAAAAAAAGATAGCCAAAAAAAAGATAGCTAAAAAAAAGACAGCTAAAAAAAAGACAGCTAAAAAAAAGACAGCTAAAAAAGATTAATTATACTTATAATTATTAATGGCATTTTTTACGGTTGATAAATCCTGTAATAAAACTTCTGCAAGAATAGGGTCAATAAATACTGATCATGGCATTATTAAAACTCCAGCATTTATGCCTATAGGAACATATGCAGCAATTAAAACTCTATCAACAGATGAAATAAAAAAACTTAATTATAACCTAATATTAAGTAATACATATCATTTATATTTAAGACCCGGGACTGAGGTGTTAGATCAATTTAAGGGACTCCATCATTTTATGGATTGGGATGGAGCAATTCTTACTGATTCTGGTGGCTATCAAATATATAGCTTATCTAGTTTAAGAAAAATTGATGAAAATGGAGTAGAGTTCAAATCGCATCTGGATGGAAGTAAACATTATTTTACTCCGGAAAAAATTATTGATATTCAATGTTCAATAGGGTCAGATATTATGATGGCACTTGATATTTGTCCTGCAGCTGATGCTAACATAAAAGAACATGAACATGCGGTAAAAACAACAACAAAATGGGCTAAAAGATGCCTGGAACATTATAATAACAGAAAACCAAATTATGGATTTAACCAAGTTGTATCTCCAATTATTCAGGGAGGAACAAATAAAAATTTAAGAAGATTATCGGCTGAGGATCTTATGGAATTAAATGCGAAGATGTATGCAATTGGCGGACTTGCTGTGGGTGAACCCAAAGATGAAATGTTAGAAATTGTAGAATTTTTAGACCCCATTATTCCAAAAGAAAAACCTCGTTATTTAATGGGCGTTGGGACACCAG
This sequence comes from uncultured bacterium, assembly GCA_964429875.1. Lineage (GTDB taxonomy): Bacteria > Fidelibacterota > Marinisomatia > SCGC-AAA003-L08 > D37C17 > CAYSDL01. Next base: position 3,739 of record CAYSDL010000018.1, on the reverse strand, counting down.
CTGATATTGTTAATTGTATATCTAAAGGCATTGACATGTTCGATTGTGTTATCCCCTCTAGAAACGGAAGAAATGGACAGTTATTTACAAAAAATGGAAAAATTAATATAAGAAATGCAAAATATAAAAATGATATGAGCCTAATAGATGAAAATAACAAATGTGATATATCTCAAAAATATACAAAGTCTTATTTGCATCATTTATTTAAAATAGAGGAAATTTTAGGTTGTAGAATTGCAACGCAACATAATCTATCTTTTTACAATAATTTAATTGAAGAAGCAAAGGAGTCTATACGAAATAATTCCTTTGAACGTTGGTCGAAGAACTTCCTGTCCAATTATAACAAACAATAAAATTTATAATATGTAAATAGCATTATTTCATTTAAATTTGTCTATGCCTAAAGAAAAATCAAAAAAGAAAACTGCATCTGGAATTAACTTAAAATCTTTTTATGGGGAAAATGCCCCAGGAGAATTCCCTTTCGTCTCTGGTGTTTATAAAGATATGTACTTAGGAAAACTATGGACCATGAGACAGTATGCAGGTTTTTCATCTGCAAAAAAAAGTAATGAAAGATATCAGTATTTACTTGATCAGGGCGTTACTGGATTATCAATTGCATTTGATCTTCCAACTCAAACAGGTTATGATTCTAATCATGAAATTGCTTCAGGAGAAATTGGGAAAGTAGGTGTTCCTATATGTACTATTGAAGATATGCGAATATTGTTAAAAGATATTCCTCTTGATAAAGTGTCAATTTCAATGACAATAAATTCAACTGCAATCATACTTCTTGCTATGTTAGTTGTTGTTGCAGAAGAAAATCATTATAACAAAAATGTTTTAAAAGGAACAATTCAGAATGATATTCTAAAAGAATATATTGCAAGAGGGACATATATTTTCCCTCCTAAATCCAGCATGAAACTTGTTACAGACATATTTGAATATTGTAGCAAAAATTTACCTAATTGGAATACTATTTCTATATCTGGATATCATATTAGAGAAGCTGGCTCTGATGCTGTGCAAGAATTAGCTTTTACATTCTCAAATGCAATAGCATATGCAGATGCTGCAATAGAAAGAGGACTTGATATTAATAATTTTGCTAAAAGAATGAGTTTCTTCTTTAATTGTCATAATTATTTTTTTGAAGAAATATCAAAATTTAGGGCAGCTAGAAGTATTTGGGCTAAAATTATGAAGGAAAGATATAAAGTAACTGATGAAAAAGCTATGTTTTGTAGATTTCATACACAGACAGCTGGCTCTTCACTACAAGCACAACAAATAGATAATAATATTATAAGAACAACCATGCAAGCTACAGCCGCTATACTAGGAGGAACACAGTCGCTGCATACTAATTCAAAAGATGAGGCTTTATCACTTCCAACAGAGCAGGCAGCTAAAACAGCATTAAGAACACAGCAAATACTGGCATATGAAACGGGGATTCCTGATGTTGTTGATCCTCTTGCTGGATCATTTTATGTTGAATCTTTAACAAAAGAAATTGAAGCAAAAACTTTTGAGCTTATCAAACGTGTTGATGAATATGGTGGGGCAATATCAGCTATTGAAAATAATTTTCAACAAAATGAAATTTCTAATACATCTTACGAATATCAAAAAAAAATCGAAAATAAAGATCAAATAATTGTTGGAAACAATAAATTTTCTGAACAAAAAAAAGACACTTATAATATTCAAAAAATTGATGGAGCCGAAATTAAAAATCAGTTAAATCGATTAAATATATTCATTGAAAATAGAGATGAATTACAAGTTGAAAAATCTTTATCTCAACTAAATAATAATTTAGATAAAAAAATCAATTTGCTTCCCTCAGTTATTGATGCAGTAAAAAACAACTGTACGCTTGGAGAAATTTGTACTGTATTAAAAGAAAAATATGGTGAGCATTATTAATGTTTTTTTTAAGTTTACTAGAAACTAACCTTAAAACAACTTTCATTGGAAAAAAAATAACATATTATACCATTACTGAATCTACAAATGATGATGTGTGGGAATTATTTCAAGAAGGTGGGAAAGAAGGACTCGCAGTAGTAACCGATCATCAGACTAAAGGAAGAGGACAGCGTAATAATAAATGGTTTTCAAAACCTGGACATGGAATTATCTGTTCTTTTCTTATCAATGAAAAATTCGATCGATCACATATTGGGATGCATTCTGTGTTGATTGCAGTGGGGATTATTAATGGTATATATGATTTATTAAATATTGACCTTAAAATAAAATGGCCTAATGATATTTACCATCAAGATAAAAAAATTGGAGGCATATTAATTGAAACAAAACTTCAAAAAAATAAAATATTTTTTAATGTTGGCTTTGGAATTAATGCTAATGAAAATATTGAAGATTTTCCAACTGAGATTCAAAACAAATCAACATCAATAAATATAATTTGCGGAAAACCCATACAGCGCGAATTACTAACAGCATACATTTTAAATGCTATTGATAAGTTATTTAATAATATAAACTACCAGGATTTAATAAATGTATATAATGAAAAATGTATAAACGTTAATCATAAGGTTTCTTTTCAATTAAATAATAAATTAGAAACAGGAATATTTAAAAAAATAAATAAAAAAGGACAATCTATTATTGAGTTTAATAATAAAAGCATTGAATATCATGGAGTAATAACAAGTATATGATATTGGTTATAGATATAGGAAATACAAAAATTAAAATCGGTATTTTTGAAAATCAAAAATTAATTAATGAGAAAAAATTTTCTACCTTTGATGATTTTAAAGAAAATATTGATTTATTAAATCATTATTCAATTAATTCTGTTTCTATGAGTTCAGTAGTCCCTAAACTTACAGATTTAATGATTCAGGAAATAAAAAAATACTGTGATACTAATGTGTTTATTGTAACACATCTTAATTGCTCTATGAAATTAAATGTAGAAAAACCGGAAACTGTAGGATCTGACAGACTATGTAATATGGTGGCAGCCATAAAATATTATGATAGACCTATTATTATCATTGACTTTGGAACAGCCAATACATATGATGTCATTAATTCTAATAGTACTTTTATTGGTGGGGCTATTTCACCCGGGATTGAAACATCTGCGCAATATTTAATTGAAAAAGCTGCATTACTGGATAAAACAAAATTTAATTTCCCTGATCAGGTTATTGGAAAAACAACTAAAACAAATATTCAATCTGGAATTATGTTTGGGGCCATTGATCAAATCACTGGAATGATTAATAGAATTAAAGAAGAAACACAAACGGATAATTATTCTATTATTTTAACTGGTGGATTTGGGAAGTTGCTGTCCCCAAAATTAAATATTAAACATATATTAGATGAACATTTAACATTGAAGGGTCTTTTACATATTCATAATATAAATGCTTAGCTTTCCCTATTTTGGTGAGCTCACAGCATTGTGTGCTGCAATATTTTGGAGTATTGCAGTTATTATTTTCAGATCTGCAAGCCAAGTCATTTCTCCTTTTCTAATTACTGCTTTAAAAAATACTATAGCTTTAATTTTTTTTATTGTTGCATTTATAATATTTGATATTCCTATATGGTATGCTGAGTTCTCTAATTTAGATTATATAAAAATTATTATAAGTGGGTGTCTTGGAATGGGCTTTGGTGATGCAATGTTTATATATGCTTTAAGTAAAATTGGAGCAAATCGTGTTGCAAT
>CAYSDL010000017.1:0-25565 GCA_964429875.1 uncultured bacterium | reverse complement strand
CATCAAAACAACACCCACACCCATTGTGATATAATTTTTTGAAAATATTTTGAAACTTATTACGTAAATTTAATCAATTATGGGCTTAAATAAATTAAAGCAATGGATTATAAATAGAGTTAAATGGAGGTTAAGGATTGCACGTAAGTTTTGGTGGATAATGCCAGTCATATTGATGCTCATATATCTTCTTAAAAGCTAATCTTAAAACTCTCTTAATGTTATTTTTTGAAAATATTTTGTAAATTGTGATATGCGATACCTATTTATATTATTATTAACATTATTAATTTCTAGCTGTTTATCTGTAAAGACAGAATCATTATTTGTTAATGGTGTCCTTACTGAAAGTAAAGAATATGATATTGATGGAAATATTAAGGAAGAAGTTACTTTTGAAGGAGGTAAAATAGTTATTTCAAAAGAATATTTTAAAAATGGAACATTGAAAAATCAATTAAATGTAATAGACAATACTTATATAGAATATAATGAAGATGGTACAATAAAAGAAGAAGGTGAAATTGATAAAATGACCTTAGGCTTCTTATCTTTAGCAGGGCTGTCAAGTCTTACATCCCTAACTTCTTTAGCGTCTATGCCTGAAGGTAGTGGAGTTATTAAAGAATATTATAGCGATGGAAATATTAAAGAAGAAGTAGAATATAAAAATGGCAAACTTGATGGGGAATTTAAAGAATATTATGAAGATGGGACTCTTTCATCTAAAGGTCAATTTAAAAACGGACTTATAGAAGGTTTAGTTATAGAATATTATCATTCCAAGAAATAACTCAATTCCCAACCTCACAAGAACATTGATGCAGGGAAGTTGCATGAAACAATTCCCACCTATTGTGATATAATATTTTGTAATTTCAGAGAAACCAATAAAAGGAGAAAATATGAAGTATTTTAAAGAATTATTAGTAGGGTTTGTAGTAGGTGTGTGTACATATCTAGTCTGGCATTTTTGTTTTTAATCATCAAAGTAAATCAATAGGAGGAATGTTGATTTTACTTAATAAAGCATTAGATATATAACAATCCCTGTGATTGATACATATAACCAAATTGGAAACGTTATTTTAGCAATTTTTCGATGTTTGTTTATTTGTGAATTCCAACCTCTATATAAAGTGATTAATGATAAAGGAATGATAATCATTGCAAGTAGAATATGACTAATAAGAATAAAGTAATAAAAATAGTTAAACTCTCCTATATATTCTTTCGGTCCTGCTTTAAACCAATGATAAATAATATAGCTAATTAAGAATAATGTTGATGTACCAAAAGCACATAGCATAGTGTTCTTATGATAAGAGATTCTTTTATTTTTTATAAATATAAGAGCAATGATTAATAATAATGCTGTTATAAAATTAAGAGTAGCATTGACTACAGGAAGAATTGATACATCTAAACTGTAATGTTCAATATTAGCAGGTCTTGGACCTAAAATTAAAAAAGCCACTGCAAAACTGATGACTATAGAAAGAATGTAAATGATTCTCAACCAAAAAATATCTTTATTATTCATATATGAATTTAAAATATATAGTTCCAATTTTCACTGTTTTAAATTGAAAATTTTCACACAATATGTGTAATTTTAGTTAATTATAGGAGTGCATAATGGCATCATTTGATATAGTTAGTAGTTTTGATATGCAAGAGTTAGATAATGCGGTTAATATGGTTAAGCGTGATATTCTAAATAGATATGATTTCAAAGGTACGAATTCAGAAATATCATTGAACAAACAAGATAAGAATATAAAAATAGAAACTAGCTCTACTATGCAAAGAGAATCTATTGTAGATATGCTTAAAAATCGCTCTATATCTAGAAAAGTTTCAATAAAAATATTTGATTTTAAAGAAGAAGAAAAAGCATCTGGAATGACTGTAAGGCAGTTTGTTCATTTAAAGGAAGGTATTTCTAAGGAGAATGCAAAAGTTATAAATACACTAATTAAAAACTTTAAATTAAAAGTTCAAAGTCAAATTCAAGGGGAGCAGATAAGAGTTACAGCAAAGAAGATTGATGATTTGCAGCTTATTATAGGAAGACTTAAAGAAGAGAATCTGTCAATTCCTCTCCAGTACATTAATTTTAAAAAATAGATAATACAACAAAGTATTCAAGAAATAACCCACTGTTACAGTTGATTTGCTGCAAGTGATATGTGTAAGTTTTGATATGAAATTCCTGTTTATACTTTTATTATTGTTTTTTTCTAATTGTACACTTCTAAATATTTTTAGTAATAATAGAAAAAATAAAACATATAAAGATTTACCAAATTATAATATTCGTTATGGACATTCCATGCAAGAATGTGATTATGTAAAATCATTTTGTGAGGAAAAAATGGATGAAAGTATTCCAGGAAAAAAAAGTCCAAATGGCAATAGTCAAGAATACCATGTCTTTAAACCACAATTTCAAGAATTTTTTTCACCTAGCTATCATTGCACTTGTAAATACCCAGATTATTACTAACCCCAATTTCAACCCAATTCCCAACTTCACAAGAACATTGATGTAGTGAGCCTGCATAAAATCAATTCTACACCTATTGTGAATTTTTATCATATTATAGCTTACTGTTGCAGTTGATTTGCTACAAGTGATATGTGTATATTCCTTTGTTAACATTGGAGGATTTATGAAAAAAATATCAGCGTTTGTTTATTTATTGATTTTGAATAGTTTTATCTTTTCTCAATGTACTCCTATTGAAGTATCCACATATATAAATGAAAAGGATGGTTGGATGTTCCCATACTCTACTTTTTATTGGGGAATGAGCGATGGATTGTCAGAGATTAATAATACTAATCAAGAATGCTATCAATTGTTAGAAAATAATGATGAATGTATTAATGATTGTCTTTATTTAGAACAGGAAGAAGTCAATAATTATTTAGGCAGAATAGGTTGTATATATTATAACTGTCCAGATGGTGATGCTTTGATACAGAATTATGAAGAATATTCTGAGAGACCATTTCATCTTTACGGACAATACTACTGTTCTGATGAAACAGAATGGAATGAAGGACTTGATGTCTGTTTGTCAACAGTATGTAATGGTGATTTGAATGGTGATGATGTAAAAAATGTTACTGATATTATTCAAATGGTTAATGATATTCTAAATAATGATACTCAATGTGAATAATTTATTATAATTATAAATTTATGAAAAAAGTGAAACTTGAAAATGGTAGTGTGATAAATTGTATATCAACGCTCGAAGCTGAAATGTTAGATTTGCATATTGATGGTTATTTTGATAATGGAATAATAATAAATGATGGTGATACGATTCTGGATGTTGGCGCAAACATAGGTATGTTTGGATATAAGCTTGCAAAAAAGTATAAAAATTTAAATATTTCTGCATTTGAACCAATCCCTGATATTCATAGAGTGTTAAAAGAGAATTCTAAATTATCAGAAAATAATAATTACAATACTTATCAGATTGGTATTTCTGATAAAAATGAAGATAAAGAAATTGTTTATTATCCAAATAGCCCAGCAATGTCTACGTTTAATCCAGAAATATGGAATGATAAAGAGCAGCTAACTGCAGCATTCCAAGGAAGTCTTGAACATTCGCCAAAATCATGGTGGTGGTCAAGTTTTGTTCCAAAAGCTGCTTATCCATTAATAATTAAATGGTTTAGATCTAAACCAAAAAAAATCAACTGTAAGTTGAAAACGTTATCCCGTGTAATTAGAGAATGTTTTATAAAAAAAATTGATTTAATTAAAATTGATTGTGAGGGTAATGAATTAAAAGTTTTAGATGGCATTGAAAATAATGACTGGAGAATAATAAAACAGATAGTTTTAGAGGTGCATAATATCAATGGTGCACTTAAAACAGTTATAGATCTTCTTGAAAAAAAAGGTTTTGAGATAAAAATCATAACGGAACCATCTTTAGAAAAGACAAATCTGAAAAATATAATTGGAGTAAGAAAAAATGAACTTTGTTAAAATATATAAAGCTGCGAATCTATCTGAAGCTCATTTTATAAAGGGATTACTTCAATCTGAAGGTGTCGAGGTCGCTACTTTGGGAAAAGGGTTGTCAGTTGCTATTGGAGAATTGCCCTTGGATGTTGCTCAAGTTGATATGTATGTAAAATTAAACAATAAAGAAATAGCTAAATCTATAATAAAAAAATATGAAGAAAATGTAAAAGTGGATCATTTAAAAAGTTGGAAATGTGATAAATGTGATATAGTTAATCCATCAACATTTGAAATATGTTGGAAATGCAACAGCTAAGGATTTATTTGTATTACTACGAGAACAAATGTTAAATTTATTTATATAAATATTTTATTATTAGTGAAAAAAATACTGTTTACATTTTTTATTTTTACATGTCTTTATTCTCAGACTGGCATAATTACTTCTAAAGGATTTCAGGGAGGGGGTTTATGGGTTAAGGTTAACCGTCCATTTACAGAATCTTTAGATGGATTTTATGATCTTAAGTTAGAATATTATTCAAACATAGGATTGGAATTTTTTTTTGGAAAGCATCAAGTAGATAATATTGAGCCTTGGAATTTCTTAGGATTGTCTTATCACCTGAAACTAAAAAAAATAGGCGTTCAATTTCAGTATGCAAAAAATAGATATGATGACTATGATTTCTTTGATGATGGAATTTATTTTGAGGAAAGCTCTATAACTTTTTATAAAACAGGAAAGCTTAATCCATTTTTTACAATTTCTAATATAAATAAACATGGATATGACTACAACCAGTTAAATAGACAGAATTATATCAGTATTGGAGGGCTGGGAAGAGTAACTAGATTTATGACATTCTCTTGTTCTTTAAATTTACCAATTGATGATCTTATTTATATTAACAATGGCTATATTCAGGCATCTATTGGCTTCATTGGTCTTGAAGAGATATATGGTAAGTATTTGCCTTAAGAAAATAAAAATAATTGGTATATAGCATTATTATTAATAAATTATGATGTTTATGTTGCATCATTTAAAGTAAAGGTTTAAATCATGAAAAAAATTATCACTTTTTCATCACTGCTAATACTTGGATCTTGTACTAGCATACCGTTTCTTAATAATGCTAATCCTTCTGAAGATGTATCACCTCAAACAGACTATGTTGACTTACAGGTTAAAATTCACTCTACATATTCTTTATTTAAAGCTCTAAATGCAGGTATAATTACACAGGAAGAATATGATCAGTTAAAAAAAGATATTTTTGATATTTAAATATCTTAAAACATAAATTATAACAACATAATCTAAACAAAGATACTTATGGATTTATTATCTAAAAATATACATTGGGCATTAAGGCTTTGTCTTGCATCAACTTTTATTTTACATGGATTTCCAAAATTAGGTAACTCAGTAGCAAATCTTGGATATATTGGGTATTTAGTGGGACCATTTGAGGTATTAGGGGGCATCTTATTGGTAGCTGGTCCCTACATTAATCAAGTTTTAACTAAAATTGGTGCTGCTATGATAGCTCTAATTATGTTAGGAGCAGTATATATGCATCTAATTATTTGGAATGATGGTTGGTATGATATAGAATGGCAGATTTTAATTATTGCGGTTTGTTTTTTATTCATCTTAAAAGGTGATGAAATATGAAAAAAAATGGTCAGATAATTGCCATTGGTGGAGGCGGGTTTGGTCGTAATCCTCATCATAATGCAATTGAAAAATATATACTAGACCAATCTGCTAATGAGACCCCAAATATTTGTTTTATACCAACAGCTAGTGCCGAAAACAGTCAATATATTGTTAATTATTATTCAGCTTTTTCTAAGTTGAACTGTAACCCCATTCATCTTAGTCTTTTTACAAGAACGCCAAATCTAACTTCTCTTATTAATAAACAAGATATTATTTATGTAGGTGGTGGTAATACAAAAAGTATGTTAGCTGTTTGGAAAGAATGGAAACTAGATAAGCTTATACATAAAGCATATTCAAAAGGAAAAATTCTAGCAGGTGTTAGTGCTGGTTCAATATGCTGGTTTGAAAAAGGAATTACAGATTCTTGGGCGAGCAATTTAAATATTATGGATTGCTTATCGTTTATAAAGGGAACATCATGCCCTCATTATAATGGAGAAGTTGACAGAAAACCTACTGTCCATAATTTTATTAATGATAATATAATTGATGAGTGTTATGCAAGTGAAGATGGATCAGCATTACATTTCAAAAATGATAAATTATTTCAATCTATTAGTTTTTACAAAAATGCAAAGTCGTATAAGATCACAAATCAAAATGGTAAGGTTATGGAAAAAATAATTAAAGGTATTACAATATAAATTATAATTATTTTATTGTTTTGATTGTCCCTTTTTTCCCTGTCACTTCACATTTAACAGTTTTATAAAAGAAAAAATCTTGTTCAGTAATTATGAACTTAGGGTTTATTATTACATCTGCATTTGCAGAAGTGATAGCATTATAAATTGCTTGACCTTTTGCATGTTCTATAACATTAAAAGGATTTAATCCATTTAATGTATTTGATAAAACAGGTATTTTGAATGTAGATGGGGAAGATGTAGAAAGAGCGGTTGTACTTCCTTCAGCTCTATACTTTGTGCCAGGCCATCTAAATATAAAGAAAACAATTGTTTCAGAGCCTGATCCTGAAATATTGTCTCCTACAGTAATATTTGCTTCTAATTCAGCTTTTACAGATACATCTACATGTCCAGCTAATTGATTATAACTTACATTTGAACAACTAAAAGCTATTAATAACATTGAAATATAAGATAAGTGTCTTTTCATTAATTTTCCTTTATTATAATTAATAATTTAAGAATTATTGAGAATTAAATTAATTATTATGATAACATCCTGAATGTTTATTATAGCATCTTCATTCATATCAGCAGAATAAAATTCAATTTGAGATAATTCATTAAAACCTAAAATATTATTTATGATTATTACTAGATCAAGGATATCTATAATAGAATCTTGATTTATATCACCTGGAGTGTATGTAAATTGATCTAAGTAATCAATCACTGTTCTAATTGTTTCTTTTGTAGCTTGTCTTGCTATCTCAGTATCGATTTGACCTCCAACATGAATGTGCCCACCTAAATAGCATCTATCATCACCATTCAAATTTAAGTCTCTATACCAAGTACCGTGATAGGCCATAAATTCAGATACAAAATGACCAGGATCTCCATTCTCATCAATATATGGATCTAGTCCCAAGTTAAGGTTGTTAATATTTTCTATAATATCATTCATAGGAAGATTAGAATTTCTTAAGAAAAAAGAGTCTTCATTTTCATCTGGAGGATTTGGAGTTGGGAGAGTTGGAGTAGAGTAATCACCTATCCAATTAGTCCTATTGTAGGCATTGAATTCCAATTCCCAACTTTGATTGTTATATCCTCTGCTAAATGTAATTATAGCTATTGGGTTATGACTCTCTGCTATGGGCCAAAAATCATTTGATGTATCTTGATAATCTACTTCTAAGTCACCATATCCTTGTCCACAACTAGAACAATCAGGATTTTCAAATGATGGAAAATATGAGATTATATCATAGCCACTATTTTCCCAATTATCGCCTTCCCATCCATCAGGGTTTAATTGTTCATTTTGAGAAAAATATCTAATCATCTCATTTGTTGGAGGCCAATATCCAGTAACTAATATTGTCGGTTCTTCCCTGTTTTTTAATATTCCAATAGTTGCTTGATCTATTTTTGTATTAAGAAAGTCTTTATAGTGAATTGTTATTTCAAGATAGCTATTCAATATATTTGAATTATTTATTTCCACTATAATATTTTTTCCTTTAATAGGATCTGTTTTAAGATGATCATTATTGAAGTCATTTATTGTATAGGGCCCAACAAATGAATTGTTTTCTGAATTAATAATAAAAAATTTAATACTGGGATCTAAAATATTTACTTCAATATTAAATTGATTTAATCTATTGTTGTTAGTATTAATATGATATTGTTGTACAGTATTTCTTTTATCAAATGTGACTTTTGTTAAATTTTTTATATGCCTAGGGATATCATAGTAAGGATTATTAAATGATAATGGTTCAATATACGGTCTAACCTGTCCATGTGCTACTGTAATCAAAAATAAATTTATGATTATATATTTTATAATATTTTTAAATGTATGTTTTTTATTTTGCATAGTATAATTTATATATTTGCTAACTTATATAATATAAAATAATACTGAATATACTATCAATGAATCAATATATCTTAATTACTGTAATATTACTTGTATTTATAAATCTTTATGGTTTTTTTTATTCTTACCTAGTAGTACAAAAGAACTTTTATAATTCATATAAAATACAAACTAAAAATCTTGATGTAGAAATTCTTTTTAATAGAATCCCTCTTGTAATATTTAATGTATCTGTATTAATTATTTTAAATGTTATTGGTCTTTACTTTTTTAAAGATATTTTTATTAAAAACTTCCATTCATACCCTATCATCTTATTAGAAGTATTTGCAGTTTTATTAGTTGATGATTTCTTTTTTTATTTTTTACACAGATTGATGCATGAAAATAAATTTATATATAGAAAAATTCACAAAATTCATCATAGAGCAAATGTCCCTATGCCTATTGAATATATCTATGTCCACCCTTTTGAGTGGATGTCAGGCATGATAGGACCATTTTTAGGTATGGTCATTATCGGAGGTATATCTTTTAAAGCATATATTCTATATCTTATTATTAGAAATATTCATGAAATTCATATTCATTCAGGTATAAAAACATCATTCATTCATAAAATTCTTCCATTTTATGGATCGAATGAACATCATGATCTTCATCATTCAAAAAGAGATGGGAATTATGCCTCTACGTTTACTTTTTGGGATATCTTGTTCAAATCTAGGCTTAATTAACTTTTGTGATATAAATATCATTTTATATAATAATAATACACTATATTACACTGACCTTAGTAATTATTAAGAAAATTAATGTTTTTAAAGTTTAAATTTATATTAATACCATTATTTCTATTAACCTCTGCAGTATCAGACCAAAAGATTATTGCAGAAGATGGTGATGCAGGTGATACATTCGGATATGCAGTAAAAATTAATCATGAATGGGTAGCTATTAGTGCAAATCAAGATGAACCAAATGGTAATAGTTCTGGCTCAGTATATCTATATGAATTAATTGATAATCTTATCGGGGATGAATACAAAATTTTCCCAGAAGATGGTTCATATAATGATTTTTTTGGTAAAGCAATTGCTATGAGTGATGATTATCTAATAGTTAGTTCTGTTTATGATGACGAAAATGGATATAAATCTGGATCTGTATATGTTTTTTCTTTTGAGAATGGTGAGTGGTTACAAACTCAAAAAATATATCCTGTAGATGGTTCTCCTTACGATAGATTTGGATACTCTTTAGACTTAAATTCAAATTTCTTAGCGATAGGAGCAATTTTTGATGATGAGGAAGTTGATGATGCTGGTTCAGTCTATATTTATAAATTAGTTAATAGTGAATGGATATTTTATAGTAAAATTTATTCAAATTATATGCTTCCTGGTAATGATTTTGGACGTTCTTTATCCATAAATGAAGACTATCTTGCAGTGCATTATAAGAATATGAGTATTGATCTAATTGAACAGGGAGTTGTTGATATATATAAATTTGAAGGTGATAATTGTTTCTTTTTACAGACAATATCTGCTCCGGATGCAAATAGCTATGATTATTTTGGAATAAGCCTTGATATTGATGCTGAAATTTTAATAATTGGATCTTATTATGATGATGATATATATAATAATTCAGGTTCAGTCTATATATACGATATACATGATGGATACTTTCAATATAAACAAAAATTAGTTCCTGATGATGTATATGCAAATGATAATTTTGGAATATCTGTTAGTATAAATGATAATTGGTTAGCTGTAGGATCTATAGATGATGATAATGGTATTAATTCAGGATCAACTTACATTTATACAATTGAAAATGACTCTTTTAACTTAAAATCTAAAATTTTACCAGATGATGGTAATGAATTTGATCAATTTAGTAATTCAGTGGATATATTTGACAATAGTATAATTATAGGATCAAAATTTGATGATGATTTAGGGCAAGATTCTGGATCAGCATATTTTTATAACTTTAAGGGTTGTTCTGATATTAATGCGTGCAATTCAGGTGATTATTTAATTAGTGATGATTCCGAATGCATTTACACATCCGATGGATTTGATTGTGATGGAAGTTGTGATCAATTAATTGATGAGTGCAATATATGTGGTGGAGGGGGCTCTAATGGTGATGCGAATCTTGATGCTCAGATAAATATTATTGATATAATATTGATCGTAGATTACATACTTTATAACACTAACATAAATGTATGTCAGATAGATTTGAATCAAAACGATATTGTCAATATTACTGATGTTGTAATATTATTAGAAAATATTCTAAATTATGAAAATTAAAATTTTATTCAATTCTTCTATTATAAACAATAGAGATTACTTCCATGAAAAAATTAATAATTATAAAGATAAATATGGAGATAGGTTTTTATTGGAAGAAGATAATAACAAAAAGTTCGATTTATTAATTGATGATAAAATTGTTTATACTTTAGATGATAGTTTTAATAAAGATCATTTTTCTACTAAGAATATATTTGAAAAAGTTGATCGTCATCTCTACAATGCTATATCTTCAAAAAGAAAAAGAAATATATCTAAGTATGATGATGTTGATTTGATAGAATATTAATATTATTTGAGAATCTGGATATTTTTATAGTCTTCTAGAATTTCATCTATATATATTGAAGTCTTTTTTAATTTATCTTCTGAAAATAATTTTGCTTGATCATCATAATGAATAGATTTTTCATTATGAGTTGCGCTTCCGTATTGATGTATGCTTTCACTAATCACTTTCCCATCTTCATTCCATCTTGCAAGTAAAATATAACAATCTCCAGCTGTAGCCTTAAGTGTTCCATCTTTTTCTTTTTTTGTATATATTGCTCGTGCAATGTCTGGTCCACCAGAAAGTTCTAATATAGTGTTCCCTCTAATAAGTTTATTTATATCACCCCATCTAACATTAAGCTTCCCATGATTTTTTATTAGAAAATCTACAGCATTTGAAATTTTTTCAATTATCAATTCATCTGTAATATCTGATAGATCCAAGTCAAGTATTCGTCCAAATGATACTATTGGAAGGGCAGCATTGATATTGTTTTTATCCGTTGATAAATCCCACTTTTTTAGAATGTCTATGATATCAAAAATAATATTTTTATCTAATTTATCAAAATCAGGCTCAGATAAAAGGTCTATACTCTTAATAACTAATTGATTCATTGTAGATTTTTTAGAATACATTAAATCATATTTGTATTTTTTAAATTCCTCATAATTTATTGTAGCATCATTTCCGAAAGTTTCAATAGCTCTTAATGCACGATTTGTCATATTTGTCTCAATGCCATGAAATTGCTTATATTTATTTATATCTGGGTTTTCATCTCCAATTGTTGTTTCAAATGGGGAACTATTGCAATTTTGTATAAAACCACTTTTTGGATTTAAAACCATAGGCAAATCAGAGAACTTCATATAATCATTCCAAAGAGTTTTAGAAGTATTTCCTGGAAGTACTGAATCCCAATTGTAATTATTGTTTCTTATTGGTAGGCTCGCATTATAAATATAAAAGATGTTTCCATCCTTATCAGCATAACCTGCATTGAACATTGGAATTGACATCATCTCCATTGCGTCCTTCCATTCTTTAAAGTTTTTTGACTTATTCATTTTGTACCATTGTTCAATCATTCTAATATCATCATATTTACTATATTTTATTGCATAGACTGCCTCTTTACCCATTATTACAGGTCCATGTATTGACCAGTAAGCTTTTTCAATATGATTAATATATGATTTCCCTATTGTTTTTATTTTTATATTTACATCATATGCTTCAAATTCTAGCCACTGATCATCAAATCGATATTGAAGTTCGTCATTAGGATTTATTTCTAATTCATAAATATCAAGTATGTCAGGTTTATTTACCGTATGTCCCCAACCTAAATTTTCATTGTGTCCAACTAATACAACAGGAGAACCAGGGAACAATCCTCCAATAATATTTAGACCTTCATCGCTAACTAAATGAGCTTCATACCAAGCAAGCTCTCCATCCCATGGTTGATGTGAATTAATAGCAAGCATTGTAGTATTATCTTCGGTTTTATTTTGTGATAATGCATATACATTAGATCCTTCAATTTTATCAATAATATCCAATGCCTCTCCAATTGTATAATGTGAAGGTATTTCTTCAGGTTTTTTTGAGCTTAGATCGTTTAAAAAAAAAGGAAGTTGGAAGAAAAAAGGAGTTTTATGAACAGTTCCAGCTATAATATCTTTACCATTGACAGGATAAATGTATTGATCAATATTTTCATTATGAGTTTCAATGAAATAATTTATTCCCATTGCATATGATTCGCATAGCTTGATTGTTTCTGTAGATAAATCAGTACTGTATTTTAGATCAACTAAATCCCAAATTTTTAATAGGCCAACCATATAATCAAAAATTGCATTTATATTGTTTTCACCTTTACCATACACTGAAGCATATTCCCCTCTGGATTTTAAAACAGTTTCTTGAATAGTAAAAAAATCATCTTGTGCATTAGCGTAAGCTAAGCCAAAGGCAGCATCAGCATCTGTTTTCCCATAAATATGGGGTACTCCCCAATTATCTCTAATAATAACACAATTATTTTCTTCAATTATTTTTTTTATTTTTTCTTTATCAGGGGTCTGGAGCCCAGGTGAATCTATATCGATTACTTTTTTATATTTAATGACATTACAACTATTGGCAATTAAAAGGATAAACGTAATATGTACAATTTTTAACATATGTGTTTTTAAATAGGAATATTTAATTTTTTATATATAAAAGATAATAACCAGGCAGGACCAATTAGTAAAAATTGTATATCTTTAAAAAATGAAGGTTTTATTCCCTCAATCTTATGTCCTATGAATTGTCCAATCCATGCAATTATAAATATAGATAACGATGATTTCCAAACAGGCATTTCAAAAGATTTAAGCCATTCAATGCCATATATTAAAAGAAAACTAATCAAGATCATGCCCACAAAAAGAGTTTTGGATAGTTTGAAATAATATAGAGAAGCAAAAAATAAAAATATCATTGCGACGTTAATTAAATATGTTTTTTCACCTAAATGAATTTTTCCTTCATAAGGTATTGATGAAAGTAAGCCAATTAAACTTAGCATAATAAGAGGAACGCAAATCCAGTGAATAGCTTTGTTTATTGGATTTTGGTGACTCTCACCATATTCAATCAACCATTCTTCTACTGTTTTTTTCATTTTGGCCTCACATTTTTTTAATTTATTTCTTTTACTACATATTTTTGCCAGAAACAAACAGACTCTGCCCATTCTTCAGGTGAATATAGACCTTTTGTTCCTCCTGGAAGTTGCAATTGGTTTCTCATCATAGTAACTGGTCCCATAGGCATTTTTTCTATTTTATCAGGAATTCCATGAAATGAGATTAATTCCCATGTATAATTAGTTGAATTTTCTTCAGTCTCTTTAAGCACATCATTTCTATATAATATTAATTCAACTTTAACAGTTTTTAATGACTTCCCATTTAAAGCTCTAATTCTAATATACTGATCTTCATTATTTCTTCTTTTTGTTATCTCTGCTTTAAGTTTAGTGGTTGAAGTTATTTTAACAAATGGACAAATAAATTTTTTAACTAAACTATTAACTATCTCTATAATGATGACACCATCTCTATAGCCTCGCTTATAGTTTTTTTTATTAATCTGCTTTTCAGCGAATTCAGCTATTTCTTCAAATGTTAAAGTAGTGTATGTTTTTCCGCTATTTTTAGTTTGCCTTTTAACAAATTCATTAACACCTACTTTATTATCCAAAATATCTCCGATTTTCGTTAAGTTTTAATTATTGTATAAATATGAATATGCTAAGTTAATAAAAAAAAATAATTTAGAAAGGATATATAGTGGATAAAAAAAATAAATCTCTTCAGGATATTATCACTAATTATCAAGATATAGAAATGAAACTAATTGAATCAAATGGTGAGATCAGTGAGGGCTTAGAGGAATTGTTATCTATTAATGAGTCGGAATTAGGCGAAAAATTAGATGGATATGAGAAATTTACAAGATATCTTAAAGGTCAGATTGATTATTTGAAAAAGATGGAAGAAATGTATACAAAAAGAAGAAAAATATTAGATAATTCTATCAAAAAATGTAAGGAATCAATGGCAGCCGCATTAACTGTTACTGGAAAGAATAATATCAAAACAAGGGAATTTAATTTTGCTCTTGGTAAATCTCAGAAATGGGAAGTTGATCAGTTATTATTAAATGATGAAGATAAATTAAAGTTAATTAAAGATGGGTTAGCTGAGAATGTATTTAAACTTCATTTAAGTGAATTGAAAAGTTTGTACAAAAATAATGAAAATATCCCAGATTGGGTTAATATTAATGAAAAATTATTTGTAAGGGTTTCTTAATTTAAGTTATTAATTAACTTATTAATTTAAGCCTATGAAAAAAATCTTTATTATTGTATTTATATTAAATTTTATATCTGCTGCAAAATTAACAGATATTCCTGTTATTTTAAAACAGCCCAACGGTAACATCATAAACTGCTTTACAAGTGGAGATGAATTTTATCATTACCTTCATGATGAAAATAATTTTACTATTATTGAAAGCAAAGTTGATGGATATTATTATTATGCAGATGTTATAAATGGAAATATTGTTCCTTCACTTTATTTAGTAGGAGCTGTTGAGCCCTCATCTGCAGGGTTACAAAGAAATATTATGATTAGTTTTGAAGAATATAAAAGTAGAAGAGATAAATTTATAATTGAAGAAAATATTTCAAGAGATGCTCCATCAGTTGGGACATTGAATAATCTTAATGTGTTTATAAGATTTGAAGATGATAATGAATTCCAAAACACAAGAAGCTATTATGATGTCCCCTTTAGCTTAGAAGATGGTCCTTCAATGTATCATTATTTTAAAGAAGTGTCGTATGATTTGCTTACGGTTAATACTGTGCATTATCCATCCTGTGATATGTCTGAGCAGAGCATGTCTTATAAAGATGAATATCCAAGAGGATATTATTCAACATATAATGAAGTAAACAATCCCATAGGTTATCAGAATGATAATGAGAGAACTGAAAGAGAACATACACTGCTTAAAAATGCAATAGAATATATTGCTGATCAAGTTCCTGTTGAACTAGATATTGATACAGATGGGGATGGGAGAGTAGATAATGTTACTTTTCTTGTAAAAGGAAGTCCAGGAGCATGGGCTGATCTTTTATGGCCACATAGATGGGCCTTAACTTCAGAAGTAGCATATATTAATGGAGCTAGAGTCTGGGATTATAATTTAAACTTAGAACAGGGAGGATATTTTACAGTAGGTACTTTATGCCATGAATTCTTTCACTCTTTAGGTTCTCCTGATTTGTATCATTATTGGGATACATCTGCGCCTGTTGCCGTAGGAGGATGGGACGTGATGGATGCCTCAGCAGATACACCTCAATCTATGTCTGCTTATATGAAATTTAGATATACTGAATGGATAAATGAATTACCTATTATTGAATATGGTGGAACATATGAACTTTCTCCTTTATCTCATCCTGAGAATAATATTTTTAGAATTAATTCACCTGTAAGAGATTCTGAGTATTTTGTGTTAGAATATAGAGTCCAGGAAGGACTTTACGAAATCAATACACCTGGGGATAAAGATGGTCTAATAATTTATCGTATAAATAATAATTATTCTGGCCAAGGAAATGGAAGTGGCCCCCCAGATGAAATTTATGTTTATAGAACAGGAGCTACAATAAACTCTAATGGAATTTTTTCTGGTGCAGTTTTCAGTGAAGAAGTTGGTAGAACACAATTTAATGATAATACCGATCCTAATTGCTTCCTTCATGATGGTATGCTTGGTGGTATTAATGTTACTAATGTTGGCATGCCAGGAGAAACTATACAATTTGATGTTGTGAATATGATATTACTTCCTGAGTTTTCTGGACTTAGTTTTGATTCTGATGAAGATGGAGTTATAAATCCAGGTGAAGAATTCCTTCTTGATATATCAATATCTAATCTTTCAAATTTAGATGCATATAATATAAATTTAGATGTATCTTCTGAGATCAATGGTGTTAATATTATAAATAGTCCCATTAGTTTTGGATCTATTGATTCTAATGAAATAGGTATGGATGGGGTCGTTGTTCAACTAGGCCAAGATGTGTTTGGTGGAATTTCTTTTGACTTAACGCTTTCTGCACTATATGAAGAAAATGGTGTAACCTTAAATTATAATGATAGTTTCTCCCTTAATCTTGATGTTTCTTTAAATCAATCAGGCTTTCCTTTATCAACTCTAAATGAAATACATTCTTCCCCAATTATCTGTGATTTAGATTTTGATGGAGAAAATGAAATTATTTTTGGAGATCACTTTGGATTTATAAATGCAGTTAATCATGCAGGTCAATATGTATTTCAAAATATTTTTCCTATTGATACTGGTGGACAAATATGGGGATCTCCTGCATTAGATGATATAGATTTAGATGGATATGAAGATATTATCTTTGTTTCTAGTAGCGGAAATGTATATGCCGTAGATCTAAATGGAATCAAGTGGTCCTATAATATAAATAGTCAATTAATTGGCACTCCAGTTATTGCTGATATAAATAATGATGATTATTTAGAAGTGATATTTTCAGGCTATTCAAATAATCAAAATAATTATTTTGTTCTATCACATTTAGGAGAGGAAATAGATTCAGTTGAAATTATTGAAAAAACTAGGACAGGTTTTGCTGTTTCTGATTTTAATGAAAATGGAATTGATGATATTGTCTTTGGTACTGATAACAATCATATATATTTAATCAATGATAATCAAAATATTGCAGAGGGCTTTCCCTTTATTGCTGATAATAAATTTAGGCTCACACCTATTATATTAAAACTTCCTTATAAAGAAGTTATTTTAGCTCCATGTAAAAATAAAACTTTATATAGTATAGAAGAAAATGGAGAAGTTGATTTTACTTTGGAATTTGATAATTATATTTCTACATCTGCTAGTATTCTTGAAAACAACAATCAAGCTATGATCTTTATTGGTCTAGATAATGGAGATATTTTTGCAATTAGTGAGCATGGAGAAATATTATTTTCATATAATATAGGTTCTAAGGTAGTAGGATCTATAGTTTTTGCTGATTTTGATAATGACAACATCCCAGAAGTAGTTGCTGCTAACAATATAGGAAATTTATATGTCTTTAATATTTATGCTGAAAATCTTGATTATTTTCCAATGCATTATGATTTCCCATATTCTTCAACCCCTCTAATAAAAGATATTGACAATGATAATGATTTAGAAATTATTGGAGGAACTTCTAATTCTATTGTAGTGTTTGATATTAAAACTAATCAATTTAATAATTCATATTGGAATATGTATGGTGCTAATAATCAGAGGCATAATTATTATGAAATTGAGTATGATTGTGTTTTTGGTGACTTAGATACTGATGGATTTATCAATATATTTGATATTATTCTTCTTGTCCAGTGCGTGCTGATGTATAATTGCGATATTTGTTCTGATATTAATTTAGATGGTCAAAATAATATTTTAGATGTCATCGAACTTTTAAATATAATTCTATCTGAATAAATGAACCTTACATTTGAACAGGCAAGGTTGATCTTTGTTGTTTATACAAGTGCTTTAATCCCATTAATTATTATCCCCTATATGTATTTTAAAAATAAAATTCCTAGGTGGGTGCCTTTTGTTTATTTGGTTATGTTTTTATTATGTGTATTTGGTTGGGAAATTTGGTTTACTTATGGTTTTATAAATGGAGATAATGTTGATTTAAGAAGAGCTGAAGTACTTTCCAAGTTAATTCCAATAAATATAAATTGGTTATTAAATTCGTTAGCAGACGCTGGGACTATTTGTCTTGGAGGACTTTATCTTACATGGATATTAATGAGGAAAAATAGTAAAATATTTTATGTTTGGAATTGGAAGTGTTTTTTTATTTTATTAGTGATATGCCTTTGTCAAAATATTGTTGTAGAATTATATCTTTACCACGATCAATTATCTATAGGGAAGTCAATGTCATGGGCTCCTCTTTCGCCTATGGGGCAATGGTTTAATCCTATTTTATTTGAATATAATGATCGAACGATATTCTTGCAAAATCAAATGCCTTGGCTTTTAACAGCTCCAATTTTTTATGCTTTTTTAATTTATTACAACAATAAGATAAAAAAATAATATCTTTAATTTTTATTAACAATAAAAATTGAGACCATACTTAAAATCCCACCTATAATTACGTTGTATGTGATAGATTCCCCTAAAACAATATTTGCAGTAATTAATGCTATGAAAGGTACTGAAAAAATAAATACACTTGTTTGAATAGGCCCTAGCCTAGGTGTTGCATAAATATACATTGATGTTCCAAAAGACATTGCTCCTATAGATGCTAAAAAGAAATTAATGTAGAATATTATATCAAATGTAAAAATTTGGTTCAACTTTGTTACATCAGCAAAGAAAAATGCAATAATAGTTGTACTAAAATAGCATATTGTAATATACAAAAGAGAATCTATTTTCTTTTGCCCATATGACATTAATACTGTCATAACCCCCCATATGAGTGAACATAAAATAAAATATTTGTTTTTATCAGATAATAAATGAGTATATCCATCAGAAAAAACATTTAATATTATAAGCCCACCAACAACACCTGTAAATATTCCAGCTATTCTATTGATTGTTATATTTCTTGTGATTAATGAAATAATGATAAAAGTAATTACAGGATTTGTTGTTGTAACAAAGACACCTCCGAAACCAGGGTTTCCTAAATGTGTTCCTTTAAAAAAACAATAATTGTAAATAAAAAATAATATACTCATAAATATTATATTAATCATAGTTGTTGTTTTTATATGAACCATAAGATTAAGCTTTCTATAAACAAAGGGAAGTAATGATATAAAACCACAAAGGAACCTTAAAAAAACTAAATTAAAATAATCTAGGTAGTCATTAAGAATGCTTGCACTTGTCCATGCAATTCCCCAGCTTATCATTGCAAAAAACATAAGAGTGAAAATCTTCTTTTGTTCTGTTATGTTATTTTCCATTATTTTTAATCAAA
Organism: uncultured bacterium; assembly: GCA_964429875.1. Lineage (GTDB taxonomy): Bacteria > Fidelibacterota > Marinisomatia > SCGC-AAA003-L08 > D37C17 > CAYSDL01. The sequence goes on along the minus strand of CAYSDL010000017.1, from coordinate 6,065 downwards.
TCTAAAATTTGATTTGAAGATATGTGATTAGGGTTTATGCTTTTTGCAATATTTGCATGATTTAAAGCTTCTTTTGTATTATCTATGTTTAAATACATTTCAGCAAGCATTATATGAAACTTCCCTATTTTTTTAGGATAAAACTGAGTTGCTCTTTCAAGATTAGAAATCCCTTTGGCGTAATTTTGATTTTCATAATATCTTATACCATTCCATATTGAGAATTTAATGAGTCCATGCCAGGTAAAAAATATTGCTATTGATGTGATCATAATATTTTTTATTAATGGTTTATGATTATTTGAAAACTCTATTATTATATAGGATGCTATTAAAGAAATTCCATATGATAAAAAGTGTCCCATTCCATATAGACCATCAATAGCTAGTCCTAAAACTATACATAGTGGTAAGATAATAAAATCCTTAGCTCTAAGATTTAGATAATTGAGAGATATATTCGTATGGTTAAAAGCTTCTTTTTTTTGTAAGAACTGATTGATTTTATATTCTTCTTTTAAAGGGTTCTCAAGCTTATATGAAAGAGCATTGCTAGGGCATCCGGCTGTGCAATTCATGCATGATGTACAGTTTGTGTTAACAACTTTATTAAAAGTATTAATTTCATAACTTACATCTATACCGATTGGACATTCTGAAGTGCAAACATGACATTGTGTGCAATCTCCTGTTTTTCTTACTTTAAAAAAAGATAATGCGGTTGGTATTTTTAAAAATGCTCCCCAGGGACATAGGAACCTGCAAAACCCTTTTTTACCAAGGAAATATACAATCAAAAAACCATCGACAAAAAAAGTTAAACTCCCAATGATAAAACCTGGAAGAAATTTCCATATTTCTGGCTCATTTAGAGTAACAGTAATAGAGTCCCAAGGATTTGTGAAAGCATGATAAATATTTGGAATAATATAAAAATTTAATAGAATAATTACAGGTAATAATGTAACGAGCCTAGAGTTGACTGTTTTTGTTTTAACATTAAATTTTTTAAGAATGTACCAGCAAAGCTCTTGTATTGCTCCAAAATGGCATGCCCACCCACAAAAAAATCGTCCAAAGAGTAAAGTAAATATAAATGCTGCAATTACTAATATAACACCAGTATTGATAATGCCTAGTTTTAAGAAGGAGTGAAAAAACTCTTGGAAATCAATACTGCCAATTATTTGATCACCAAAATAGTAGACATGCAATAAAATTAAGATATGAATGACTATTAAGGATGCTATTCTAAATTTTTGTACCATTTAAGGAAGAAAAATAAAACTAACAATCTTTGTTATATCTATTACGTTTATTTGTAGATTAAAGTCAAAATCTGCTGTCCATATGTATTGTGTGGTTTCATCTTGACTATCAAGTATAGAATAAACAATATCAACTACATCTATAACATTAACAAAGCCATCAAAGTTTACATCGCCTTTGAGGCCTACAAAACCGATATCTTCAACTATTCTAATTTTTTGATTTGAAGAGATAGGGCCATCAAAATATGAAATCTTCTGTATATTGGTACTTGAATCTTTACTTGGCCATTTAACAGTTATTGCATCAACAATAATGTTGTTTCCTAAGCCAAAGTGTAGTTGAAGTGGATCCATGCTTCCATGACCTTTCCCAGCGATGATTTCTCTAGATATATCTATTTCCGAGGTATGAACAATGACTCTTGCTCCAATCGCAGAACGATTTGATTTTGTCGTCCAGCCATTATTATCTATTCCTATTTTAGATCCCTCTAAATCTATAATCAGCCAGTTATTAGCACTAGATTGACTTTCTTCAATTATATTTTTGTATAAAAGACTGGTGTATTTTAATCCAGCTTGATCTTCAACTCCATTATCATGAGCCATTAATAATCCTGGTGTAAACATATCGAGCCATCCATCACCATTGTAATCGACAGGAATAACATCTTGTGTTGCTGATAAATATTGAGGATTAAATGAATTGTCCCAATCTGATCCTGTATCTCCATTAGGATTTAAAAATAAATCATCTTCTCTTTTAAAATTATTCGACCATAAATCAATATAACCATCATTATTAAAATCTCCCCATCCAGCACCATTGCTTAATGAATCTGACTCAAGATTTAGGTTCTCTGCTGTATTTGTAAATGAGTTATTGTTATTTTCATATAATCGATTTTTGGTCCAATTAGTAAGATATAAATCAAAATCATCATCATTATCATAATCTGCCCATGCTGCACCATAGCCAGCGCTACCTTCGTTGGTTGCAATAACATCATCTACTCCATATAATGTTGAATTTTCTATAAAAATAGGATCAGGGTTAGAGTTATAAATAATTTCATTTCCTTGATTTGTAAGAGTTTGGTTAACAAATAGCCAATTTTTACTAAATTTTCTTGGAATATATATATCTTGGTCACCATCATTATCAAAATCAACAATAGCTAGTGTTCTTGAGGTGCTCTCATCATCATCTCTACTATAAGAAAAAATATTTTCATATATAAGCTGACCTGAATCATCAAACCCATTATTTTGAAGATAGTGAAATTGTTCATCTCCTTCTTTCTCTATTGCAATAATATCTAAATCTCCATCTAGATCTACATCAATAAGACCTTGGCTGTGCATGTGGATCAATTCACTAGCATCAAGATAATTTTTAGTTTCAAAATAATGATTTCCCTTATTCATTAATGCAAGATGTGGGTGGTCGTTATCAAAATGATATCTCCATTTAATAATATCAGGATATCCATTATTATCTATATCTCCAACAACAATGCCTCTACTGCCATAATTATTGATTCCACTACTTTGAGTTTTTTCTGAAAATGTTCCATTAATATTCTCAAAATAATGACCACTTGTATATCCATAATACAAATCCATATCTCCATCTAAATCAAAATCAGCAAAGGTTCCTCCTTTGGCTTTCATATCGATATGATCATCATTCGCAGGATGAACAAAAGCGTTAAATAAACCGCTTGTTAGATTTTGATCTGGCGGAGAAATGTAGTAATCATAAAAAAGAGGTTCAGATAATGGAAAGGTCATGTCATCAATCCATGCGCAATCATTTTCAGAAGATGTAGAGCCATCAGATGAATCTTTAATATATGACCATGAAAAACTGTATGTCCCTGGAGATATAAGCATTTCATAGTACTCCCATGAGCCCCCATGTCCTTGAGGTTGAAATTGATCTATCAATTCCCCATTGATATAAAATTTTAAACCATCATAGAATTCATTTCCAGATGGGCTGTATTCTGAATCTATAAAATAATAAAATCCCATGTAACCACTTTCCATTACATTTAAATCTAGACTTATAGTGCTATTTTGATTGTGAGATATATTTCCTGATTGAATGCTATACAAGCCTGTGTGTACATTTGTAGTAGAGACAAACCATAGGCTGTCTCCTGACAAGTCGAAGTCTATAGTAGAAAATTCATTGTTTTCAAATCCAATTTGAGATTGGCCTACGGGGATGTAGCTTTCTGCATCGCTGTTTGTTACTATAAAGTAGACAGTTGAGAATAAATAGCTAATGCCACTAATAAAGAAAATAGTAATTAGTATTCTAAATATTTTTAAGTCAATCTTTTTCATATCTAAAATTAGTTATTTAAAATATAAATTCTATTCAAATGTTTTGTAATAAAATGAAACTAAGAGTATTTTTGACATTTAGGACAAATATATGTTCCTCTACTTGAGACTTTCAGTTTTATTATTAATGATTGACATGTAATGCATTCCTTATTTTCCCTTGAGTATACCTTTAATTTATTTTTATAGTTTCCAGTCCTCATATTATCAAATTTAAAATTTATTATTGTTGTTCCATGATGCTGCAAAGAATCATTTAAGATTTTCAATATACTCTTAAATAGTAGTTTTGTAGATTTATTGTTTAATGATGATGATAAAGCTTTAGGGTGAAGTTTTGATTTCCATAAAATCTCATCTATATAAATATTTCCGAGACCACAAATAAATTTTTGATCAAGAAGAAGTGATTTTAATTGTCTGCTTTTCATTTTCAGGTTTGCATTGAGCCACTTTAATGTAAAGTTTTTATCAAGTATAGGGTCAATGCCAATTTTATTTTTTACAAAGTTTAAATTCTTATCATAGTAAAATCCTCCAAATTTTCTTATGTCTTCATATATAAGGTATGTAGAATTGTTTAATTTGAAATGACATCTAGTATGATTGTTTTTTTTTAACGATTTAGAATGATATAAATATCCAGTCATTCTTAAATGGAAGATTATATAATCAATATTCAGTTGTATTATTATATACTTTCCTATTCGATATATTTTTTTTATAGATTTATTTTTTATTTTATTAATAATTAATGAACTGTTTTTATTATAACAGATTTTCTCCCAGTAAGGAGTGAATGATTCTATTTGTTTAGAGATGACCTTTTGAAGAGAGTTTACAACTGTTTGTACTTCTGGAAGTTCAGGCAAACTAAATCATTCCTGTCCGGGAGCATGATATTTATTGCAATTTACACACCATACAAGCTTTTGTTCTTCGGCTTCAGCTGTTTGTTTATCATGGTATGTTTGGCAATTATTGCACCAGACTTGATCAGAAATAACATCTTTATCCTTATCAAGTATTGAGCTAGTAAGTCCATAAACAAAATATGCCCCAAATGAAATAAAAGCAATTATAATAGCTGCTCCTACAAAGTCAAAAAGTTTATATTTACTTGTTTTATTTTTAACCTTCATGAGGTCAATAATATAAATAATAATAAACTATATATAAAATGATTATGCACAAGCAGAGCTATATACATACAAGTATTGGTGTATTGAAAGAAAGCAAGTCGTCCCAATATTTGTATTTATAGATTTAGTGTCTTTGAAATGATTATCTTCTAATAATTGAAATTCAAGAACAAGGTTTCCTTGGAGCTCATTAAACTTGACAAATTTATATTTTCCTATGCCAAATTCTGTTTTTATTATTACATCAGGCCTTTCTTGGCATAGCATCATTAAATATTTTGCGTCTTCAGCTTCATTGGAGGAATTGTTGTTTATTCGATTGTTTAAATGTTTCATTTTATATCTCCTTTAAATGTCTCTAAACTAAATTTGATACAATTTATAATTAAATTTTGTGATGTCTGCCACAGGTTTTATTTAATGTGATGGTGATCAAATATTTGTATAAAATATGAGTGAAATGGTGGTAATTTATAATACGGTTTATGGTCATTATAGATAACTGTTAATAATAATATATATTATAAATATAGTAATTATATAAAGTAATACTTTAAGTGAGATATATGAAATATAAAGATGAATCAAAAATAAATGGCATTGAAGAATACAGCAATATCTATGAGCAATCTATAAGTGATAATGATGCATTTTGGGCTATGCAGGCAGAGCGTATAGATTGGTTTAAAAAATGGAATAGCATATCAGATAACAATTATCACAAAGCTCAGATTAGATGGTTTGAAGGAGGTCAATTAAATGCTTCTTATAATTGTATTGATAGGCATATTAAAGATGGCATGGGTGATAAAAATGCTATCATATGGGAGGGAAATGATCCTAGTGAAAACAAATACTTTACTTTTAATGAATTATTAGATGAAGTATCTTTATTTTCGAATGGTTTAAAGTCTCTTGGTGTAACTAAAGGTGATAGAGTGTGTATATATATGCAGATGGTTCCAGAGCTTGCTATTGCTATGCTTGCTTGCGCTAGAATTGGCGCAGTTCATTCAATCGTTTTTGGTGCATTTTCATCTGATTCACTAAAAGATAGAATTAATGATTCATCTTGTAAAATATTAATCACTCAAGATACAGGTGTAAGAGGAATTAAGCAAGATATCCCAATGAAAGCCAATGCTGATGCTGCTGTTACAGATTGTCCATCAATACAAAATGTTGTTGTCGTTAATAGGACAGGTCAAAAGGTTAATATGGTAAATAGTAGAGATGTTTGGTGGAATGATCTTATAGAAAATCAAACAAATGTATGTGAACCAGAGGTCATGAATGC
>CAYSDL010000016.1:0-30308 GCA_964429875.1 uncultured bacterium | reverse complement strand
GCAGATAAGTTTAAATCTTCACGTACAAAATATTCTAAATGATCAAAATCAGATATGGCTTCTCTTTTAGCAATGCCTAAGCTAAAAACAAAATTTTTGATTGCATTTGGAGTATATCCTCTTCTTCTTAAACCTGACAATGTAGGCATTCTTGGATCGTCCCATCCTTCTACAAATCCATCATCAACTAATTTTAATAGGTTCCTTTTGCTAATTACGGTATAGCTCATATTTAATTTTGCAAATTCAATTTGTTTTGGATGATGAATACTTAATTTTTTTAAAAACCAATCATATAAAGGGCGGTGATCTTCAAACTCTAATGTGCAAATTGAATGTGTAATGCCTTCAATGGAGTCCTCTAAACCATGCGCCCAATCATACATAGGGTATATACACCAATCATTTTTTGTCCTATGATGAAAAGCATGTAATATTCTATACATTATAGGATCACGCATATTAATATTATCTGCATTCATATTAATTTTTGCTCTTAATACTTTTTCTCCATCTCCATATTTTCCATCTTTCATTTCTGAGAAAAGCTTTAAATTTTCTTCAATAGTTCTATTTCTATATGGACTCTCTAAGCCAGAATTATTATAATCTCCTCTATTATTTTTAATTTCATCTATTGTTTGATCATCAACATATGCTAATCCAATTTTAATTAATTGAACAGCATATTGATACATTTTATCAAAATAGTCAGAAGCAAAAAGTACATTATCTTTACAATTAAAGCCTAACCAATGGACATCTTCAATGATTGAATTAATATAATCAATGTTTTCTTTTAAGGGATTTGTATCATCAAAACGTAAGTTGCATACCCCTTTATATTGTTTTGCCAACCCAAAATTAAGAAATATGGATTTTGCATGACCTATATGTAAGTAACCATTTGGTTCAGGAGGAAATCTAGTATGAACTTTAAGTTTTTTTTTAGTTATATCATTATCGATAATATCAGTTATAAAATTTTTTTCCATGATTATTGTTGTAGTCTTTCTATGCTTTCATTTTTTCCTAATATATTAATAATAGTATATAAATCTGGACCGTGCTCTTTCCCAATTAATGCTATTCTTAAGGGTATAAATAAATTTTTACCATAGATATTTAATGAATTTTTAGTTTTATCTATAACCTGTTTAATACTATCTTCAGATATAATTTTCATATTTTTCAATTCATCAATCCAAAAATTACTCAAATTTCTATAATCGCTATTATCTATGATAACTTTTTTATGCACTAAAAAACAGTTTATTTCATCAACTATTTCATTCATTGTGTTTACTCTTGGTCTAGCATATTCTAACATTGGGAGTAATTTGTTTTCATCATCAAACTTCTTTTCTTTAAAATAATCCTTTATTAGCAACAGCATGTCAGATTGCGATAAATTTTTAATGTAAGTCTTATTCATCCAGTTTAATTTTTCAACATCAAAGATTGCTCCAGACTTATTGATTCTATCTAATGAAAATGATTTTATTAACTCATTAATAGAAAATATTTCCTGATCATCAGAAGGGTGCCAACCAAGAAGAGCCACAAAATTAATCAAACATTCTTTAAGATATCCCTTTTTTAAAAAATCTTCTACAGCAACATCTCCTTGTCTTTTAGATAGTTTGCTTTTATCAGTATTTAATAATAATGGGAGGTGACAAAATTTTGGTAAATCCCAACCAAAAGCATTATAAATCAAAATATGTTTAGGTAACGAAGAAAGCCATTCTTCACCTCTTATAACATGGGAAATATTCATATGATGATCATCTATAACATTTGCAAAATGATAGGTAGGGTATCCATCAGATTTAAAAATAATTGGATCATCAATTAAACTTAAATCAAAAGTAATTTTTCCTCTTATTTCATCATATGTATTTAATTTTTCTTGAGATTGCATTTTAAATTTTACTACATATTTCTCTTCTTTCATTCTAGGAAGTGCTTTTTCTAAATTAAGTTCTGGTTGTAAAACATCTCTACTCTCAGATGAAAAGAAACATGGATAAGCAGCCTGTTTATTTATCAATTCAGAAAGATGTTTTTTATAAATATTTAATCTTTCAGATTGGATATATGGGCCAAAATTTCCCTTAATTTTTGGACCTTCATCATACTCTAGTCCACATCTATTAAGTGTATCGATTAAATTTTCAGAAGCATTGGAAATTAATCTATTTTGATCTGTATCTTCGATTCGTAAAATAAATTGCCCATTATTTTGTTTTGCAAATAGATAATTATATAAAGCGGTTCTCAAACCTCCAATATGAAGGAATCCAGTTGGACTAGGAGCAAAACGAGTACGTACTTTCATTGACTGTTCTTGCATATTAATACTGAAGCAATCGCAGCAACACCTTTTCCTTCACCTATAAAGCCTAAATGATCAGTGGTCGTTGCTTTAACCGATATGTTATTTTGAGGGATATTTATTATTTTAGATAAATTATTCTTTATTTGAGAAATATATTGATTGATTTTAGGTTTTTGCAAAATAATAGTAGTATCAATATTAATAATTTTATAATTATTACTCATAACTTTATTCAAAGCTTCATTTAAAAAAATATGACTAGAGCAATTCTTCCATTTTGGGGAATCTGAAAAATAAGTACCAATATCACCAAGAGATAGAGACCCAAGCAATGCATCTACAATTGAATGAATCAAAACATCCCCATCGCTATGGCCCTTTATGCCAACATTAGCCTCAATTTCAATTCCACCTATAATAAAAGGAATGTTTTTTTCTAACTGATGACAATCTATTCCTTGTCCAACTCGAATATCCATAAGAATTAAAGAAGCAACATTGCATCACCGAATGAATAAAAGTTATATTTTTTCTTAATTGCTTCCTTATAAGCATTAAGTAAAATATCTTTTGTAGCATAAGCTGACACCATCATCATTAGAGTTGATTGCGGCATATGAAAATTTGTTATTAAACGATCAGACATTTTAAAATGATATGGAGGATAAATAAATTTATCAGTCCAGCCTGTTTTAGGAGTAATTTGAAATCCTGATACAACAACAGTTTCAAGAGTTCGAACTACAGAAGTTCCAACAGTCCATATCTTTTTCTTTTTTTGGCGTGCTTCATTAATAATTTCAGAAGTTTCAAGGGGGACTGAATAACTTTCAGAATCCATATGGTGCCTTGTTAAATCTTCTACCAATATAGGTCTAAAAGTTCCAAGTCCAATATGTAATGTTATATAAGCAATATTTACACCTTTTTTCTTTAATTGATTAAGCATTGCTTGAGAAAAATGTATACCAGCAGTAGGAGCAGCTACAGAACCACGTTTCTTAGCATACACTGTTTGGTAATTTTTTTTATCTGATGGGATAGAATCTCTTTTTATGTATGGGGGTAATGGAGATTTCCCATATTTATCAATAAATGGATATAGTGATTCCGATTGATATTCAAATCTTAGGACCCTTCCTCCAGAAACGGTATTATCAATTACATCACAAGAAATTTTATTATTAAATATCAACTTATTCCCAATTCTCACTTTTCTTGCAGGCCTCACCATAGCTTCCCATAGATCATTTTCTAATTCTCTAAGTAAAAACACTTCAACTTTTGCATCTGATTTATCCTTATGAGCAAATAATCTAGCTGAAAAGACCTGAGTATCATTTAATACTAGAACATCTCCTTTATTAAATAGCTTAACAATATCTTTAAATTTTCCATGTTGTATTTCACCTGTATCTTTATTTACAGTCATCAATTTACACTCATCCCGTTTTTTTGGTGGATGCTGTGCAATTAACTTTTCAGGAACCTCTAGTTCAAACTCAGATAAACGTGGGGGTCTTTCTACGCTTCCAAAAAACATATTTACTCCTTATTCTATTATATATAAATTAATCTTTTTTTACGACATTCAAATATTGATAACTTTTATCAAGAGCAACCCTCCCTCGAGATGTTCTCTGTATATAACCTTGTTTAATTAAATATGGCTCATACACTTCTTCAATTGTTTTTGGGTTTTCAGATATGGAAACTCCTATAGAATCTAAACCAACCGGGCCACCATTAAAATTTAAAACTAAGGCCTCTAATATTTTTTTATCCATTTCATCTAATCCATATTGATCTATGCCTAATTTTATTAAAGCTTTTTGAGCTATATTCTGTGTTATTTTTCCATCACCTATAATTTCTGCAAAATCTCGAGCTCTTTTTAAAATTCTATTTGCAATTCTTGGAGTTCCACGAGAACGTTTTGAAATTTCTTGAGCTCCTTTTTTATCAATAGGAATTTTCAATAGTTTTGCAGATCTTTCTATAATATTGTATAGTTCCTTTTCGCTATAAAAATTTAATCTTAATATAATTCCAAATCTCTCCCTCATTGGAGATGTAAGGTTTCCTAATTTTGTTGTAGCCCCAATTAAGGTGAAATGATTTAAATTTAGCTGAACACTACGTGCATTAGGTCCTTGGTCAATCATAATATCAATCATATAATCTTCCATTGCTGAATAAAGATATTCTTCAACATTGCTATTTAATCGATGAATTTCATCAATAAATAAAGTGTCTTTTTCATCAAGATTAGTCAATATCCCGGCAAGATCTCCCGCCTTATCTATTATTGGGCCAGACGTCATTTTAATATTCACTACTAATTCTTTTGAAATGATATTTGCAAGAGTTGTTTTTCCTAAGCCGGGAGGCCCAAATAACAAAACATGATCGAGAGCATCATTTCTTTTATGCGATGCTTCTATATAAATTTTTAAATTATTGATAATATCAGTTTGACCTACAAAATCTTTAAAAGAAGAGGGCCTTAAACTTTGTTCATGTACCTTATCTTCTTCTATTTTATCAGGAGTTGTTATATTTTTTTCTGAATTGAAGGAATTAATCATAGAATTATAAGTTGAATTTAATAAAAATTTTCAAGACATAAAATAAGAAGTAATCTTTTACTATCGATGCTTTAATAAAGTATTAATTCCTTTTATTAATTCATTTTGTAAATTAATATAGGAACAATACTGAAAATAAAGCATAACTAATTTATATAAATTATATATCTATCAAATGATAAAAATAATAAAATATTGTTTATTGTATTTAATAACATGTTTTGGCCTTGTTTTTTTACAAGAACAAGAATCAATATTTGAAAAAGAAAATTTAGCTCAATCATATATTGAGGCAGGCTTATACGATGATGCAATAGTTGTTTATAAAAATATTTTTGATCTAAAAAAAGATATATTAGGTCATTTCAATATAGATTTAATTAATTGTCTTTATATGCTATCAGATTTATATATCTTAAAAGAAGATTTAGATATGTCTCAATATTATTTAAAGCAGGCTTTAGATATACAATATTTACATTTTTTATTATATCAAAAAAAATACATCCCCACTTTAAATAAATATCAAAATATATACTCTTTAAAAAATGATTCTAATAGTGTTGATCATATGGATAGCTTAATTACTATTTTGTCTAATATTAATTATGATTCAACATATGCTGCCTTTGATTCTAGCAATGTTTTTCATAATATTATAACATTAACTAGTTCATTTATTGATTCAACAAATTTAGTATCTGAATATTCATTAAATGATAAAGCAATTGAATTAATAGATAATGCAATTTTATATTTAAATATGGGGATGTTTTCTGAAGCAGCAACAGCTCTTGATCATTCTTACAAATTAAATGCTCCCATCTTAGATCTTAATTATTACATTAACCTTAATTTTCCCGATACAACAATGTTAAAAAATTTATCAAATACATTTATAGATATTGAACAATTTGATAGTACAATTACAACGTCAAATTTTTTCTTAGGAATTTTAGATCTAAAACAAAAGAAACCATATGAATTAATTATCAATCATTTAAATCATCATATTTCAAAATATCCAAATGATATCAAGCCCTATTTATTAATAGGAGATCTTTATTTGAAAAACAACAATTACATTGATGCAATGAGTTATTATTATAAAGCAAAATTATTACAATCAGAAAACATTCATGCAAATCTTAATCTTGCTTTGTGCTTTTTAGAATTAGACAACAAAGAAGATGCTATTCAACAATTTGAATATGTAAATGTATTAGCGCCCAATAATGCACACGCGTACTATGGTTTAGGGCTATCAAATTATAAATTAAATCAATTTGAAAAATCTATTGAGGCGTTTACTCAAGCATTATTATTAGATATGGAAAATGCAAACACCTATTACTTACTAGGCCAATCTTATAAATCGCTTAATAAAAAGAAACAAGCCATCGAAGCATTTAAGATGTGCATTCAATTAGAGCCAATAAATGGAGATGCTCATTTTTCATTAGGGGAAATATATGAATCTATCTTTCAATTAGATAATGCATTAAATGAATATAAGACCGCAAAAAAATATATTGAACACGATATGCTAAATTATCAATTAGGGTACTTGCTTTATAATCAAGAAGAATATCAGGAAGCTTTATTACCACTGCGAAGTTATATTATTAATAATCCATATGATTATATATCATTAGAAATGTTGGCAAATATATTTATTATTGAAAATAGACATTCAGAAGCAATTGATGCATACAGTAGGTTGATAGATTTTAATCCAGACAATCAAATATATTATAATAATATTGCAGAATCATATTTAGCATTAGAAAACTATTTTTATGCTAAAAAATATTTTAAAAAAGTATTGATGTTTGATGAAGAGAACACAGAAGTTTTAATAAAACTAGGTAATATATCAAATATATTAAATGAATTCTTTGAAGCAGAACAATATTTTCTTGAAAGTATTTATTGTAATTATAAATCTAAGGGGTCTTTATTTCAGCTAGGATTAGCTTATGGAGGACAAAAGAAATATTTACAGGCTTTAGGAGTTTTTAAAGAAGCTTTAACTTATTCATTGGATGATCCCATTTTGCATTATCAATTAGGGGTAGTCTATCAAGAGCTAGAAATTTATGATTTATCGATTCAATCCTATAAACAATATCTAGAAAAAAACAAAAATGACGCAGTTGTATATAGAATGATTGGAGATTGCTATTTTGAATTAAAGCAATTTGATCATGCAATTACATATTTTCAGAAAGCATCTAAATTATTTAGTAATCAAGATATAAAATCAATTTATGGATTAGGATTATCTTATAAAAATATTAATGACAACCAAAATGCTGCTAAGTTTTTTAAATTAGGTATAACAATTAATCCTGATTTTGCTCCACTGCATTTTCAACTAATTGATGTTTATCATTTAATTAGTAAACCACGAGAAGCAAAAAAAGAATGTGATATTTTATATATGCTAGATAGACCCCTTTATTACTCCTCTAGATTTTGCAATAACTAAAAAAAACAATTTTTTTATAAAAATTGTGTTAAATTTACAGCCTATTTGTTGAATGTATAATATTATAATGGATTATAAATATGAAAATTTTAATACCCCCAAGTGAGGGAAAGTCAAAAATAAAACCCCAAGAGGTGAAGTTTGCTGATACAAGCTTTATTTTTGAAAGAAGTGTTAAGCAAGTTGTTAGGTTATTAAATTTAATAGATAATGAAGATTTGCGTTCTATATACGGGACCTCTCAAGAAAAATCTGAATTGTTTCATAGACAAAATGAAGATATTTTTAAAAGTAGATGCGCACCAGCTATTAGTAGGTATACAGGGGTTGTATACCAACATTTAGAATGGGAAAGTTTAACAAAAGAAGCAAAAGAATATATGGAAAAAAATGTTTTTATCTTTAGCGGATTATTTGGGATGACAACTCCATTGACTTTAATTCCTGATTATAAATTAAAAATGAATGTATTATCTCTACAATATCATTGGGCACCCATTTTAACTGATGCCCTCAAAAATGAAGATTTGATTTTTGATTTATTACCACAAGTTTATAGAAAAGCTTATGTCCCTAATAAAAATACAATACAAATTGAGTTTAAAGTTGAGGGTAAAGGAAGTACGAGATCAGCTGGACATTTTGGAAAGGCTGTTAAAGGAAAATTTATTAGATTTTTATCTTTAAATCAAATTGAAGATATAAAAGATTTTAAAGATTTCGAATATGATGGATTTAAATGGAATGGAGAATGTTTTATAAAAACAGTTGATTAGTATGATTGAAGTTAAGAGTTTAGTAAAAAATTACAGTGATGTTAAAGCCGTACAATCTATTAATTTTACAATAGACCATGGAGAAGTGGTTGGTTTTTTAGGGGCCAATGGAGCAGGAAAATCAACAACTTTAAAAATTCTAACAGGCTATTTAACTCCCACCTCAGGACAAGTTATAGTTGATGGCTATGATATCCAAAATGATTTTCATGAAATTAAAAAAATAGTTGGCTATTTACCTGAAAGTAATCCTTTGTATCATGAGATGTATGTTTATGACTTACTGAAATTTACTGCCAATATTCGGAACATATTTGGCAATGAATTTAAAAATGCATTAGATATGGTTGTTGAACAATGCGGCCTTAAGGAAATTGTTCATAAAAGAGTAGGAGAGTGCTCAAAAGGATTTAAACAAAGAGTTGGATTGGCCTGTGCGATGATTCATGATCCCAAAATTTTAATTTTAGATGAACCTGTTACCGGCTTAGATCCAAATCAAATTATTGAAATTAGACAGTTGATTAAAAAACTTGGGAAAGAAAAATTAGTTTTAATGTCAAGTCATATACTGCAAGAAATTGAGGCAACTGTAAGCAGAATAATTATTATTGATCATGGAAAAATAGTTGCAGATGGAACAACAAAAAAATTAATGAATCAATTTATGGGTAATATCAAATTATCATTAGAGATTATTGGATTTACAGATTCTAAGCTAACTAAGTTTCAAAACACTTTCAAAAAAGCAAAAGTTAAAAAATTAAAAGATTATTATAAAGTAAACTTAGAGTATAAGAAGAAAGATGATATGAGATTAGAAGTATTTAATTTTATTGTAAAAAATAAATTATCACTTCTTGAAATGTCAACTCAAACAGCAAACCTTGAAGATATTTTTAGAAAATTAACAAAATAAAATGAATAAGAATATACTAAATATTTTTAAGAAAGAATTTAACAGCTATTTCACTAGTCCAATGGCATATATATTTTTAGTTGTCTTTGCATTAGTAAGTGGATATTTTTTTTCTAATACATTTTTTCTTATAGGTCAATCAGACTTAAGGGCATTATTTAATATTGTACCTATGGTATATTTATTTTTTATTCCAGCAATTACTATGGGCCTAATTGCAAAAGAAAAAAATCTTGGTACTATGGAAGTAATGTGTACACTGCCAATTAAAGAATATGAATTAGTTTTAGGAAAATATTTAGCTGCACTTAGTCTCCTATTTATAGGCTTACTATTTACTGTTGTACATATTATTACACTAGCAAATTTTGGGACTAATATTGACTATGGAGCGCTTTTTACTGGCTATTTAGGTTTATTTTTTGCTGGAGCTGTTTATGCTGCGATAGGAACCTTTGCAAGTAGTTTGTTTGACAACCAGGTAGTTGCATTTATTATTGGAGTTTTTATAGTGTTGATGTTTTTTCTATTTGATAAATTATTAATTTTTGTTCCAAGCTTTATGGCAGGATTCATTCAATATATAAGTGTTGATTATCATTTATCTAATATTGCAAGAGGAGTGATTGATTCACGTAATATTATCTACTTCTTTTCAATTATCGGATGGTTTTTATTTTTAACGGTTCAAGTTTTAAATAGTAGAAAGTGGAAATAAGATGAATTTTGACAATAAAAAATCTACTATTATTTTTTCAGCAATTATTTTTGCATCAGTAATATTTTTAAATATTATTGGAAGAAATTGGTTTGTGAGATTAGATTTGACTGATAATAAAATGTATTCATTATCTACATCTAGCAAATCAGTTGTAGAAAAAATAGACGATCCTTTTACAATAAAAATATATTTTTCAGATCAATTACCAGGTCAGTATGGCAATAATAGAAGATATCTACAAGATATATTAGAAGAATACTCAGCTTACAGCTCAGGAAATTTAAGATTTGAATTCAATGTTCCTGAGAGCGATGAACAGTTAGCAGAAGATGCACAAAAATATGGTATTCAGCCCGTACAACTACAAGTAATCGAAAATGATAAGGTAGAAATCAAAAAAGTATATATGGGTTTAGTCCTTCTTTATGAAGATAAAAGAGAAACAATTCCTATTATTCAAACAAGTACAGGTTTAGAGTATGAAATAACAACCAAAATTAAAAAAATGGTTGAATCAAAGAAAAGTACATTAGGGATTATCTCATTATCAGAAGCTGTATCAAATCAAAATTTAGTTCAAACCTTAAATGAAAGATATTCTGTAAGACCCAACTTAACTCTATCTAATGAAGTCCCAGAAAATATTGATGTTTTACTCATTAATGGAATTGAAGATTCACTTAGTTTAGATGAAGAATCAAACTTAAGAAATTTTATTAATAATGGCGGAAATATATTTATTGGGCAAAATAGAATAGCAGTTGATATTCAAACGCAACAAGGTTCAGCCATTCAATCTAATATATTTGATATACTCGATTCATATGGACTATCAATTATAGAAAACTTAGTTCTTGATGAAAGCTGTGGGCAAGTAAATGTTCAGCAACAAGTAGGTCCATTTAGAATGGCTGTCCCAATGGATTATCCTTTTTTGCCTGTTATCAAAAAGTTTAATAATGATGATCTTACGGTTAATGGTCTTGAATCTATGAGTCTTATTTTTACCAGCCAAATTAAATCTGATTCAATTTACTCAGATAATCTTGTTGATTTTGTACCATTATTATTTACATCTAATAGGTCATCAACTATGACTGGTTTTTATAATATGAATCCAGATCCTAAGTCAAATCCTGCATTTTCAAATTTAAACCAAAGCTCTATGGTTGTTGGAGCAAGAGTAGTTACAATGAATAAAGAAGCTGGAATTCAAAGTAATATTGTGCTTGTATCTGATTCTAAAATTTTTGCAGATCAAGGAGGAGGATCATCTCCAGAAAATAGAATTTTTATAATGAATACTATTGATTATTTGCTTGGGGATAGTGAGCTTATTTCATTAAGATCTAGAGAAGTAACTGATAGGCCATTATTAACTGAGGTAGATGGAGTAGATGCTAAAACACGGTTAACTTGGAAAGTCATTAATATGCTTCTTCCATCTATATTAATTATTTTATTAGGAATGTATGTAATGAAATCTAACAAAAAACGTTCATTGAATTTAAAGGGTCTGTATAATGAATAATAGATTAAAAATTGGTGTAGGAGCTTTAGTTATTTTGATTGGACTATTTTTTCTTAATCAGAAAAATCAAGAAAACTATACTAGTCAATCTACAAATTTGTTTTCTATATCAAAAGATGATGTTAAAAAAATATTAATTCAATCTAATCAAGAAGCAATTGAACTCATTAAAATAGATACAACCTGGAGTATATCTGGTAATGACACTTTAATTGTTAAAGAGCGTGCCATAACACAATTTTTCGATCAAGTTTTAAATGTGAAAATTGAAACTTTAATGACTACTAAGCAAGAAAAGTGGAACACCTATAATGTAAGTGATTCAATTGGAACACACCTAGCTTTGGTTGGCTGGGATGATCAAACGGTCGGTTATTATGTTTTTGGTAGCTCAAGTTCAGATTATGCTAGATGTTATGTTAGAACAGATCAATCTTCTGATGTTTATTTAACAAATGAAAATGTTGTATATAGTCTTCAAACAAGTCCAACATACTGGGGAGAAAAACCAGTAGAAAATATTCCTGAAGAGCTTTAATAATTATTTAAGTCTTTCAAAAACTCCAATTTTTTTATTCTTTCTAACATTATCCCAATTAAAGTATCTACCATTCATAGTAATATAAACTCCGGGCTCTAAGATTTGTACAAATGAAAGAGCGCTTCCTAAATTAAATAAACCGTCTGAACTACCAAACTTTATAGGAATCATTGCACCTGTCAGAATAATGGTTTTATCTTGAATGTTTTTTGCTAAAACTTTTGCTGTTTCAACCATGGTATCAGTTCCGTGAGTAATAACAATTTTATGGGTATTTTCTTTTTTACATTTGTCAACAATATAATTTCTTTCAGTATCAGACATTTTCAGGCTATCTATCATCATCAATGTTTCAATTTTAATATCTAGCTTACATCTTCCAAGTTCTAAAAGCTCATAAAGATTAGTTTTCTGAAATTCAAGATCACCATTGATTTCATTAAACTCTTTATCAAAGGTCCCCCCTGTTGCAAATAATTTTATGTATTTCATAATTTATCTTCCATCGATCATATCACCAACCATACCTAAAACAGAGCCCTCTCCTTTTCTCTTTCCACCCATATTTGGAGCACTAGCAATGATTCGATTTGCTAATCTTGAAAATGGCAAGCTTTGTAAATATACCGTTCCTGTCCCCTCTAAGGTAGCAAGAAAAAATCCTTCACCAGAAAAGAACATAGATTTTAGGTTTCCTGTTTTTTGAATGTCATAATTAATTCCATCAGTAAAAGCAACAAGACATCCTGTGTCTACTAATAATTTTTCATTATTTAATTCTTTTTTAATAATTGTTCCACAAGCATGCACAAAAGCCATTCCATCTCCGCGCAATTTTTGAAGTATAAAACCTTCCCCACCAAAAAAACCTGCACCTAACTTTTTATTAAATGTAATGGTAACTTCTGTTCCAAGTGCTGCGCAGAGGAAAGCATCTTTTTGGCATGTTATAGAATTATTTATTTTAGACATATCAAGTGCAATAATTTTTCCTGGATAAGGTGAAGCAAAAGCGACTCTATTTTTTACACTCCCAGAGTTTGTAAAATGTGTCATAAATATTGATTCGCCAGTTAAAGCACGCTTCCCAGCTGATAACATTTTATCTAAAAAGCCAGTTTCTGGCTTTGCCCCGTCGCCCATCTTTGTTTCAAACTTAATATCTGGGTGAAGATAATTCATTGCTCCAGCTTCAGCAATAACGGATTCTTGTGGATCGAGTTCAACTTCAACAATTTGCATATCATCACCAATAATTTCAAAATCTACTTCATGACATTTCATAATAAATTCCTTAAATTTTAATCAAATAAATTTATATAAAATATACGATATTTCAATGGCGATAAAAAAATTAGTAGAAGTTTGGGATGGGAAAAAACTTATTGAAAAAAACATTTCTTTTTTAAAACAAAAAACAAAAGAAGTACGCTTACCTTTATCAGAAAAAAACAAAAAAATTTTAAAAGATTTACAGGACACCTATAATGTTACTCCTTGCGCTGGTATTGCTGCAAATCAGATAGGTTATGATAAACGTATTTTTATTGGACTAAAGCATGATGATTATAATGATGAAGATGATGACAAAAAAGAATCAAAGAATACAATAGGGAACCCTAATAATGATAACTATGAGTTTTATATCAACCCACAAATAGATCATTCATCTAAAAAATCTATTCAAGAGGGTGAAGAAGGGTGTTTAAGTATTCCAGAAATCAGATTAGTGGCAGAGCGATTTAATAAGATTAAAATTAGGTATTATAATGAAAAAGGAGAAAAAACAAAAAAACCATTATCAGGTTTTTTATCAAGACTTTTTCAACATGAGCTCGATCATTTAAATGGTGTTCTTATGATAGAAAATAGTAAAATAAAAAAAGTGTATCAGATATCAGAAAATAAAAATATCCAAAAACTTTATGTAGATTTAGTAAATAAAATTATGGGTTAGTATATGAACAAATTATTTAATAATGACATAGTGTTAAAAAAAGAAAGCCATACATATGAGCTATCAGAAAATATAGAAATTAATTTTAAAAGCGTTACAACATTTATAGGTGATTTTTTTGATGAATTTGACGCAGAAAAAATTGCAAATAAATTAGTTAAATCTAATATTAAATATATGCATTTAACAGCAAAAGAATTAATAGAACAATGGTCAAAAAAAGCTGAATATGGAACTTTAGTACACGAAGAATTAGAAAATTTTATATTACACAAAACACCCGTTAAGGAATTAAAATCAAAACAAGGGGTTGAATGGCTTAAAAATTATGCGGTGAAATCAGATTTTAAAATTTACTCTGAAGCGATTTTATATAGCAAAGAATTAAATTTAGCTGGAACAATTGACTTATTATTATTAGATAAAAAAACTGGTCAATATAATATTATGGATTGGAAAACATCTAAACGAATTGATTCTAAGGCATTTAAAAATAAAAAGGGGACTCACCCTGCAACTTCAAATATTGATGATTGCAATTTTAATCACTATGCATTACAGCTATCTTTATATAGATATATTTTAGAAACATATTATAATTTAAATGTCTCTGAGCAAATGATTATACATTTAGAAGAAGATAGATGTACAGGATACCATGCCCCCTATATGAAAGGGCATGTTTTGAATATGCTTAAATATAATTCAAATGAGGAAAAATAATGAGCTTTTTAGAATCTCAAGTCCAAGATGATTTTTCAATTAATCTTTATAAGTATGAAGGCAAAGATTTGCAAGATTATAATAATCAGAATTTAGAAAAATTAAATTCTACATCTGATAGAATAAGAATATGTTTTTTAGATACAGAAACAACAGGATTAAATCATGATAAAGATAAAATTATTGAAATTGCATTAAAATGTATTGAAATAAATAAAACGAACGGTGAAAATTTAGTTGTTATTGATGGTTATGAGTCTTTACATGATCCAGGCATCCCTATTCCAGAACAAGCAACATTGATTAATGGTATTAAAGATGAAGATGTTAAAAATAAATCTATTGATTGGAATAAAGTTTCTAATATTCTAGATAACTCCCAACTTGTTGTTTGTCATAATGCACGCTTTGATAGACCTTTTGTTGATCGTAATGTTGAAGGTTCAAAAAAGAAAATTTGGTCATGTAGTATTAATGATATTAACTGGGTAGAACGAGGATTTAAAAACAAAACTCAAGAGTTGCTTTGTATTTGGCATGGGTTTTATTATAGTTCTCATAGAGCAATGATGGATGTTGACGCATTAATTCATTTATTAACAAATAAACAATATTCTGGATCTGAGAAACCTATTATTGAGTTAATTCAAAACGCTCGTAAGCCAAAAGTAAAAGTTTTTGCATATAATTCTAAAATTGAAACAAAAGATTTATTAAAAGAAAATCAATATAGATGGAATCCAAATAAAAAAGTGTGGCATAAAACTATCGAACATTCAGATATGGATAACGAAAGGACATGGCTTTCAGAAACAATTTATAATGGAAACTTTACTGGCCAAATGGTGGAGATTACACCAATAGATAAATATAAAGAAGAATAATCTCTTATTTGAACAGTTACTCTTTTTATATTATATTAAATTATGCAAATTGATAGATATAAAGTATAAACAAATAGCTCCTTGTGTGGAGCTATTTTTTTATATAATAAAATGTATAGCACTCAAGCAAAATTAGTTTTAGATAATGGAAGAGTTTTTTCCGGGTACGCTCTTGGTTATACTGGGATTACAATTGGAGAGGTTTGTTTTAATACTGGGATGACAGGCTATCAGGAAATTTTAACTGACCCATCATATAATGGCCAACTAATTACTATGACCTATCCACATATAGGAAACTATGGTATTAATAACGAAGATGTTGAAAGCAAAAAAATACAAGCATCTGGTTTTATTGTAAAAGATGGATCATCTCCTCCTTCAAATTATAGATCACAGGGCTCAATTGAAAATTATCTAAAGAATAATGAAATTGTCGGGATTCAGGGAATTGATACAAGATCTCTTGTTAGATGCATTAGAAATGAAGGGGCAATGAATGGAATTATTTCTAGTACACTCTTAGATGAAAATGAACTTAAAGTTAAATTAAAAAAACACCCATCTATGCTTGGTCTAGATCTTGCAAAAGAAGTAACATGTGAAGAATCATATGAATGGGGCAAAAAAACAGGAGATTATAAAGTAGCAGTTATTGATTATGGCATTAAATTTAATATATTAAGGTTATTAGAAGATTATGGTTTCCATCTTACTGTTTTTCCAGCAACGGTTACAACAGATGAAATTATATCATTTAATCCAGATGGAGTTTTTTTATCTAATGGGCCAGGAGATCCATCAGCAGTTTTATACTCTATTCAGACAGTAAAAGAAATCATGAATAAGCACATACCTATTTTTGGTATTTGTTTAGGTCATCAAATTTTAGCTTTAGCAATGGGAGCAACAACTTACAAACTTAAATTTGGTCATAGAGGATGCAATCATCCGGTGAAAAATCATGAAACAAAAAAAATTGAAATAACAAGTCAAAACCATGGTTTCTCAGTAGATTCAGAGAGCCTCCCTGATAATTTAAATATTACACACACCAGTTTAAATGATAATACAGTAGAAGGGATTGAAATTAAAAACTATCCAGCTTTTAGTGTCCAGTATCATCCAGAATCAAGCCCCGGACCGCATGATTCAAGATATTTATTTAAAAAGTTTAAAGATTTAATGATATACCACAAGGATAAACAATTTGCCAAAACGAAATGATATAAAATCTATATTAGTTGTTGGGGCTGGTCCAATTATTATTGGACAAGCCTGTGAATTTGATTACTCAGGAACACAGGCTTGTAGAGCTTTAAGACAAGAGGGCTATCGAGTTATTTTAATTAATTCTAATCCAGCAACAATTATGACAGATAAAAATATAGCTGATGCCACTTATTTAGAACCAATTAATATCCAAGCCGTAGAAAAAATTATACAAAAAGAAAACCCTGATGCTATTTTACCAACAGTAGGTGGACAGACTGCACTTGATATAGCTATGCAATTACATAAAAATGGTTTACTAGAAAAATATAATGTTGAATTAATTGGAGCTAATATTGATGCAATTCAGAAAGCTGAAAATAGAGAACATTTTAAAAAAGCTATGGATGCTGTTAATATTCCTACAGCAAAAGGAGGTTTTGTTAACTCAATGGATGGAGCATTAGAACTGGTTAATCATATAGGATTCCCTGTAATCATCAGACCATCATTTACTATGGGTGGGACTGGAGGATCTTCAGCTTACAACATTGAAGAATTCAAAGATCAGGTTGAAATTGGATTAATTGCTAGCCCTATTAATGAAGTATTAATAGAAGAATCTTTATTAGGATGGAAAGAATATGAAATGGAAGTTGTTAGGGATAATAAAGATAATGCAATAATTATTTGTAGCATCGAAAATATTGATCCAATGGGAATCCATACAGGAGATAGTATTACGGTTGCTCCATCTCAAACACTCTCTGATAAAGAATATCAACAAATGAGGAACTGGTCAATAGAATGTCTAAGAACAATTGGAGTAGATACTGGCGGTTCTAATGTACAGTTTGCAGTTAATCCAGAAAATGGAAGAGTTATAATTATTGAGATGAATCCAAGAGTTAGTAGATCCTCAGCTCTAGCATCAAAAGCAACAGGTTTTCCAATTGCAAAAATTGCAGCAAAACTTGCAGTTGGATTTACATTAGATGAACTCCCCAATGATATTACCGGTGAAACATTAGCTGCATTTGAACCTTCGATTGATTATGTTGTTATTAAAATTCCTAGGTTTGATTTTGAAAAGTTTCCAAGCTCTGATGGCATTTTAGGAGTACAAATGCAATCAGTTGGAGAAGTTATGGCAATAGGAAGAACTTTTAGACAGTCACTTCAAAAAGCTTTTCGTTCTCTTGAGGTTGGATTAAATGGATTTGAACCAAAAGCAACTGATTATAGAGCTTTAGATATAAGTAAAATTAGCTTTCCAACAGCATTTAGGTTATTAAAAATTTGGCAAGCATTTAAAGAAGGGTATACAATTGAAGAATTATATTCTAAAACAAAAATTGATCCATGGTTTTTATACCAATTTAAAGAGTTAGCAGATATAGATATTTCACATTTATATCAAAATAATCAATTGAAAATTTTAAAAGAAGAAGGTTTTTCAGATATACAAATAGCACAGGCAGTTGATTTGCTAGAAAATGAAGTTAGAGAAAATAGAATACGAACAAATATATTACCAACCTACAAAATGGTAGATACATGTGCTGCTGAATTTGAAGCAAAAACACCATATTGCTATTCATCGTATGAATCAGAAAATGAAATAAAACCTTTAAGTGAAAAGTCTATCATTATTTTAGGTGGTGGCCCTAATAGAATTGGGCAGGGGATTGAGTTTGATTACTGTTGTGTGCAGGCCGTTTTTGGTTTAAAAGAATTAGGATATAAAACTATTATGATTAATTGTAATCCAGAAACTGTATCTACTGATTTTGATATAGCAGATAGATTATATTTTGAGCCATTAACTTATGAAGATGTAATGAATATAATTGATTTAGAAAAACCGTATGGAGTTTTAGTCCAATTTGGAGGACAAACACCACTAAATATAGCAAATCAGTTACAGAAATCAGGAGTAAACATTCTAGGGACACAGCCAGAATCAATTGATCTAGCTGAAGACAGAGAAAAATTTGGAGAAATACTGGACAAATTAAATATTCCTGTTCCTGAATATGGAACCGCAGCATCAATAGAGGAAGCAATTGATATTGCAAATAGAATAACATATCCAGTTTTGATTAGACCATCTTATGTTCTAGGTGGTAGAGGTATGGAAATAGTATACAATAAAGATGATCTCAAAGAGTTTGTTGCTAAGGCAACATTAATTTCTGGAAATCATCCAATTTTAATTGATTCTTTTTTAGAAGATGCTTACGAATTTGATGTAGATGCAATTTCTGATGGTAATACAGTTTATATTGCTGGGATTATGCAACACATCGAAGAAGCAGGAATTCATTCTGGAGATTCATCCTGCGTTACCCCGGCATATGATTTATCAATAGAATTAAAAAATACAATAATAAACTATACTAAAGAATTATCCATAGCTTTAAAAACTAAAGGTCTTATAAATATCCAATTTGCAATGAAAAACAACACTATATATGTTATTGAAGTTAATCCTCGTGCAAGTAGAACAATTCCATTTATTAGTAAAGTAAAAGATACCCCATATGCAAAATATGCAGCTCAAATTGCATGTGATGCTAATATTAATAACCTTGAATTCTCACCTATGAAAACTAATTTAATTGCTGTTAAAAAACCAGTCTTCCCATTTAATAAATTTCCTAAACAAAAAATATTTTTATCTCCTGAAATGAGGTCAACTGGAGAGGTGATAGGATTTGATACTCAACTTGGCTCTGCCTATGCAAAGGCTGAAATGGCAGCAGGACATAATTTACCTTTGCAGGGATTATGTTTTGTATCTGTAAACAATTCAGACAAGAAAAAGGTTACAAAAATAGTACGTGATTTAGTAGAAATGAATTTTAAAATTATTGCTACAAAAGGTACATATGAATTATTAAATCAAAATGGTGTTAGCGCAACCTTAATTTATAAAGTTGGTGAAGGCAGACCTAATATTGTTGATGAGATAAAAAATAAAAACATTTCTATTATTATTAATACCCCACTAGGAGCACAGTCAAGATATGATGAATATAAAATTGGAAATGCTGCTATAAAATATAATATTCCAGTTATTACTACCATATCTGCGGCACAGGCAGCAGTTAGGGCAATTAGAATACTTAAAAATAATAATATAAATTATTCTTCACTTCAAGAGATGTTTAATTAATGAGCAAGTTATATCAACCGATAAAACCATATAATGAATTCTATATAAATGTATCAAAAATTCATACAATTTTTGTTGAAGAGTCTGGTAATAAAAATGGAATTCCAGTTATTTTTTTACATGGTGGTCCAGGAGGTGGATCAGAGCCTATATATAGACAATATTTTAACCCTAAAAAATGGAGAATTATTATTTTTGATCAAAGAGGTTGTGGAAAAAGTGTCCCCCACGCAGAGCTAAATGAAAATACAACTTGGGATTTAGTGCACGATATAGAAATAATACGAAAATATTTAAAAATTAATAAATGGGTTGTTTTTGGTGGAAGCTGGGGATCAACATTATCACTTACTTATGCGATAATACACTCCAAGAGATGTCTTTCGTTAGTTTTAAGAGGAATATTTTTACTTCGAAAATTTGAAATTGATTGGTTTTATCAAGAAGGATGTAGTTACATTTATCCTGATAAATGGAAAGATTATAAGAAGATAATTCCTAATAATGAACAAAACGATTTTGTCAAAGCTTATTATAAAAGATTAACATCAAAAAATAAATCTACAAGATTAAAAGCAGCTAAAGCTTGGTCGCAGTGGGAAGCTGGTACAAGTAAGTTATTCCCTGATATGAAATCACTGCATCATTTTGAAAATCCTAGTGTAGCTGAAGCATTTGCAAGAATAGAATGTCATTATTTTATTAACAATGGATTTTTCGATTCAGATAATTGGATATTAGAAAACGTAAATAAAATAAAGCACATTCCAGGAATAATTATTCAGGGTCGATATGATGTTGTTTGTCCAATGCGGTCTGCTTGGGATTTACATAAAAAATTAAAAAAATTAAATTTTAAAATAATAGATGATTCGGGACATTCTATGCTAGAAAAAGGGATACAAAAGGAATTAATAAAATATACGGATCAGTTTAATTTATCTTAATAGATTATTTGTCACACTTACTATAACCGCACTCAACACACATATCACAACCATTTTCTGTTTTTAAAGATTTTGATGAACAGGTTGGACAAATTTTAAAAGCAGCATTTAATTGATTTTGTTCAGCATTTTTTGTTTCAATTGGTATAGGGATTGTGTTTTCAATATTGGTGGATTTTTGAGATTCTAAGTGTTCAGGTTTAGGTTTTTTAATAATATTAACATCATAAAAGAATTTTTCAATTGTTTCTGCTACCTCAGCATAAAAAGAATGGTAGTATTTTCCTTCTTTAAATGATCCTCCATTTGGATCATGAATGCCATGTAATTCTTCTAGAATAAACATAGGGTCAGTTGCTCTTCTAAAAATCGCAGAAATTAAACGAGTTAAAACAACATATTCAGGGGCTCTATTTAAATCTTTAGAGTTAATAAAAATTTCAATAGGACGCCTTCCTTTATCAGTTTGGATATAACTCAAGGTAATAAATACAGAATTTTTAACAAAAGCACTTTTAACTTTATATACTTTTGCATCAACGACATACGGTCTTATAGCAGAACCTCTATGCGATTGTTTTTGTTGCTGTTCTTTCTTTTTTTCTGAAGATTGCTTCTTGACTTCAGTTATTTTTGATTGATTATCAAATTTAATCATATATCTGCATTTTCAAATTTTGCATTGGTTAATACTTCTTCTATTTTCGTTTCACTATTTTTCATGTAATGATACATTGTTGTTAATCCACCATCGGGGAGTTTAATAATTTCATCACCATTTATGGTCTGCTCTTCCCCATCGTTATTTGTAATTTTATATTGCTTATCTTTTTGTAATTGAAAATCAGTTAATTCACCATCAGTACTTAAAATAGGGAATCTACTTCCATCACGATAAATAGTTACACCTTTGAGCTTTGCTTTCCACGCTTTAAGATAAATATCTGAAATAATTTCAGGCTTAATATCTTCAGGTAAATTGATTGTTGAAGATATGCTATGATCAATATATTTTTGAATTAAACCTTGGATTTCAACCCTCTTATCCGAATTAATTTTATGTGCAGTTCTTGTTAAAAATTTTGGGAGAATTTTTTCAATATCATCAGAAGCATCTACTTGATCCTGTAAATTATTAATATCAATATAGGCCTGAATTGTTGAATGAAATACTTTAAAAAACTTATTCCCAAAAGATTCTGAACGGCGAGTATAGTATGTTGCAAAAATTGGCTCTACGCCACCAGAAACACCAATATAATTTTTATTTTCATTTTTATATGATAAAACAATATTAGAAATTGAGCCAGTGGGAGCAATTGACATAATAGCAATATTACGTAAACCATTTTCTAAAATTGATGTTTTAGTTTCATCACTAAGAGCTTCTTGAATAAATGGACATTCCATATATTTTTCCTCATCAAAAATAGAAGATGAACCTTTTTCTCCAGCTAAAGATGCAGATGCTTGATATGAGGCGTTAGTAATAAATTCCATCACTTCAGTAATGAGATTAATTCCTTCATCTGAATCATATCCATGACCTAATTGATTTAACATATCAGCAATTCCCATAACGCCAAGTCCAAGACGTCTTGTCTCTTTTGCCGCTTTTCTTTGTTTTTCTAAAGCATTAAGATCTTCATTCCAGGTAACAACATTATCTAAAAAACGAACAAGAGTTCTTGTTGAGTCTGCTAGCTGATCCCAGTTTATTGAAGCATTTTTAGTGTATCCATTATTAATAAACCTAGAAAGATTTAATGATCCTAAATTGCATGCTCCACCATCTTCTAAAGGGACCTCAGCACATGGATTTGTGCAGATGATAGGTTTTCCTACATAATTAGATGGAGAATATTTACTCATTGTTGTCCAGAAAATAAGACCGGGTTCTGCAGTTTTATAATTTCCTTCAATAAATTGATCCCAAATTTCTCGTGCCTTAATTAATTCTCTTACTTCATTTGTTTGAGGACTATCAAAATATAATAAAAAATCACCTGCCTGTTTAATAGCCAAGTCATAGTCTTCACTTTTAAGTTTAATATTAAAATCTCCGAATATATCTCTTTGTTGTGAATCATTCATATTATCCTGAGTAATATTTTCTCCATATTCTTTAGATAACCATTTATCTAACTCTAATAATGATTCAAAATTTTCAAAAAGAACATATTCATCTAAATTTTTAGATGGAATGCCTGATGAATAATGTGTTATATCTTCATCTTGTTGAGCCTCCATAACATTTGTTTTGTTAAGTTTTTTATAAACTAAATACTGATTTTGTCCATATTGATTTTCTTCATTTACAGCATTCATGAATTCATCACTTGCTTTTACAGAAATATTTGCAAAACGCACCTGCGTATTTTCCATAACTTGTTTTTGAATAGTTTCTAATTCATTTTCACTAAAAAGCCCAGACCAATTGCATTGTTCAACAATTTGAGTAGTAACCCAATTAGGAACTTTTTTAACCTTAAGGAAATATTTTATGTCGGGATGTTTTACATCAATAGTCAACATTAAAGCGCCCCGCCTTCCACTTTGTCCTATTAATCCCGTAGTTAATGAATATAACTCCATAAATGATACTGCTCCAGTTGAACTATCTGCTGCATTATGTACGACAGAATCTTTGGGACGCAGGCTAGAAATATCTACACCTATGCCCCCACCATAAGAATAAGTTCGTGCGCATTCAAAAGCTGCTTTATAAATAGAATCAATATCATCTTTATCAATTTTAGCTACAAAACAATTTGCCAACGTTTTAATTCTATACATATCTCCTGCTCCAGCAAGAACCCTACCACCAGAAACAAAACGGCCTTCAAACAATTCAGTATAAAATTTTTCAGCCCATTGTTTTTGCTTAGATTTGGTGCCCTCAACAGAAGAAAGAAAAGAAGCTAATCTTTTAAAAACATCTTCAGGATTCTCTTCAATTAATTTATTATTTAGATCTTTTAGGAAATATTTTTTTTCGTAAATATTTTTTGCAAGTTCATTATCACCTAAGTAATTTCCATCAAAGGGAAGTTCATTTCCCCCCTGTTTTTCAGAAATATGATCATACATTTCATTATAAATTTTTGCTCTTGCTGGGCCAATTAGTTTGGTAGTTTTTCCATCATATTGAAACATTTTTTGATATTCAGTCATAAAAAATCCTATTTTACTTTAAAAGTTAACCCAAAAAAAGGCGTAAAACTCCCTAAATCATATGATTAACAAATACCTAAAAGATTAGTTTTTTAATCCAAGAATCATTTTTGGATTTTGTTTATTAGATAGTAGTTTTCTTGTCGGATTTGAAAACTTAAACTATACAAGCAATGACATATGCTAAGAAAAATATAAATATTTTTATTTTGTTAAACAAAATATATTTTATAAAACATTAATTTTTTTTAAAAAAAATGAAACAAGTCAATTTGAATCTTAAAAAATAAGTGATATTTTCACTATATTTCACTATTGATATTAAAATATATTTCAGGAATTAAAATGGCTTTAGCAAAATTAATTATAAAAAACAAAGAGTTAAATCTTCCTATTATTAAAGGTAGTGAATCTGAAAAAGGCATTGATATAACTCAATTAAGAAAAAATTCAGGATATATTACTTTTGATCCAGGATATGCAAATACAGGGTCTTGTAAAAGTGCTATTACATACATTGATGGAGAAAAAGGAATTTTAAGATATAGAGGAATCCCAATTGAAGAATTAGCCGGGAAAACAAAATTTACAGACGTATGTTATCTTTTGTTAAATGGAGAATTCCCAGATAAAAATACAAAACAAACTTTCAGTAAAAAATTAAGAAAACATGCAAATATTCATGAAGATATGAAACGTTTTTTTGATGGATTTCCACTAAATGCTCATCCAATGGCGACTTTATCATCTATGGTTACAGCATTATCTGCATTTAATCCCGAAGTAATCAATGATGAAGAAGAAATTAATGAAACAATTATTAAAATATTAGCTAAAGTGAAAACAATTGCAGCTTATTCATATAGAAAATACAATGGTCTTCCATTTATTTATCCTAACCCAGAACTCAATTATGTAGAAAACTTTTTACATATGATGTTTTCAGATTCACAGGAAGAGTTTCATGCAGATCCTATTTTAGTTGATGCATTAGATTTATTACTTATTTTACATGCTGATCATGAACAAAATTGCTCAACTTCCACTGTAAGAATGGCAGGAAGTAGTATGTCGAATATTTTTGGAGCAGTCTCAGCTGGGATTTCAGCATTATGGGGACCTTTGCATGGCGGTGCAAATCAAGCAGTTCTTGAAATGCTGAAAACCATAAAAAATGATAATTCGGATTATAAAAAATATATTGATAAAGCAAAAGATAAAAAATCTTCCTTTAGATTAATGGGATTTGGACATAGGGTGTATAAAAATTATGATCCAAGAGCAAAAATAATCAAAAAAGTTGCAGATAATGTTTTAAAAAAATTAAATATTAATGACCCCCTTTTAGATATTGCAAAAGAATTAGAACAATCAGCTTTAAATGATGATTATTTTGTGCAAAGAAAGCTCTATCCTAATGTTGATTTTTATTCTGGAATTATTTATAGAGCTATGGGGATCCCCACTAATATGTTTACTGTAATGTTTGCTTTAGGAAGGTTGCCAGGCTGGTTGGCTCACTGGAAAGAGATGATTAATAGTACAGATTTTAGAATTAATAGACCACGCCAAATTTATACTGGAAAAACAAAAAGATCCTTTTAAATAAAAATTCATGGAACAATATTTAACATTAGTTGACACCGTTTTAAATAAAGGAATAAGAAAAAAAAATAGAACGGGCGTTGATACAATTATGCATTTTGGTTATCATTATAAAGTAGATCTCAGTAAAGGATTCCCTTTATTAACAACCAAAAAAGTTTTTTTTAACTCAGTAGTAAGAGAGCTTTTATGGTATTTATCTGGACAAACACATATAAGGGATTTAAGACAACATACAAAAATATGGGATGCCTGGACTAATGAAGAAAAAAAATGGGAAGTAGGCAAAATGTACGGATACCAATGGATCAATTGGGAAAAATTTACTACTGATAAAACAACAGGCGAAATTTCAAAAACATACATTAATCAAATTAAAGAAGTTATAAAATTAATTAAAACTAATCCTGATTCAAGGAGAATGGTTGTTAGTGCATGGAACCCCTCAGTATTAGATGAAATTGCTCTTCCAAGTTGCCATGCTTTTTTTATTTTTAATGTTACAGGGAATAAGCTTAACTGTCATCTTACACAAAGAAGTGGTGATATTGCTCTTGGAATTCCTTTTAATTTAGCTTGCTATGCTACTCTAACTCAAATGATTGCACAAGAAACAAATTTAGAACTGGGTGAATTTTCTCACTATATAAATGATGCACATATTTATGAGAACCATATTGAGGGATTAAGGGAACAATTGAAAAGAGAGCCGCTAGAATTACCTAAATTAGATATTATAAAAAAACCATTTTGGGATTTAAAATTTGAAGATTTTACATTATCTAACTACACTCATCATCCTGTTATTAAATTTCCTGTAGCCGTATAATGGATATTCATCTTATTTGGGCACAAGATGAAAATGGGGGGATTGGGAAAAATGGCAAGCTGCCTTGGCATATATCTGAGGATCTGAAAAACTTTAAATCAATAACATCTAATAGCCCAATTATTATGGGAAGAAAAACTTGGGAATCACTGCCTCTTAAACCTTTGCCCAATAGAAGAAATATTGTTTTATCAAAAAATAATCAAGAAAATGCTGAAACCTATCATTCAATAGAAAAGTGTTTAGAGGTATTAGAAAATGATAATTTAGAGAAAGTATTTATTATTGGTGGTCGTTCAATCTATCAATTGTTTTTTAAGAAGGCTTCTTATCTCCATATTACATATATTCATATCCATGAAAATGGAATTAATGAATTTTTTCCTATTGATTTTGATACTATAAATAATCAATTTCAACAGGTTTATAAAAAAGTATTAAATGATGATGCTACTTATACTTATTGGAAAAAATAGTCATTGATTGCTTCTAAAAGTAAAAATCCCAGTGTGGCTATTATGTTTACAGATGTAGCGAACTTCACACATTTTATGTCTGTAGATGAAAATAACTCTCTTAGTTTTTTAGAACAAAAAAAAAGAAACCTTACTAGTCTTATCAAGTCTTTTAATGGAACATTTGTAAAAGATATTGGAGATGGAACATTAACATATTTCAAATCTGCAAATAATGCACTTAATTGTGCGCTTGAGCTTCATAATTCACTTTATGGAATTCATAAAATGGAAATACGTGTTGGAATTCATTATGGTAAAATTATAAACATTAAAAATGATATATATGGGGACAATGTAAACATTGCATCAAGACTTGAAAATCTTTCTCCCAATGGAGGAATATGTGTTTCAGGTATTTTTTATAATAAGCTCAAAAATAAGAATCAAATAAAAACAGATTATATTGGCCTTCAATCATTTAAAGGAGTGGGTAGATTAATAGATGTATATGCTATTAATGATAGTAAGCTAAAAAAACCTAATTTAGAAGATTACATCAATGAAAATATCATTATTGATTATGAAGAAGTCCCATCTGTTACTTTTTTCCCTTTAAATAACAAAGGAAAAGATAGTGATAATTTTTTTGCACATTGCTTATTTAAGGATTTAACATCAGATTTATCTGCTACTGGAAAAATAAAACTTTCAAGCTTGAATGAATTAGAATCCTTTAAAAAAAGAAACTATAAACTAAGTACAATAACAAAAAAACTAGGCTCAAGATATTATTTAATAGGTGACTTATGGAAGGAAAATAAGCGTTTCAATTTATCTATGGAACTGTTTGATACAACAGATAATCACATACTATGGACAGATAGTTGGGTAGAAGAATGGGATAATCTTGATATAATAAAAAATAAGTTGATTAATACAATTTTAAAATTATTATCTCAAAATTATAATGATACTGAGATTGCTGATGCTATATATAATAATAATGAAAAAGCATATCAATTATATTTAAAAGCCAAATATCTTTTTGATCAAAGATCTACAGATGATGATTTTGAAAAGATTGAGAATCTTTTAAATGAATCAATGCAACTTGATAGCCAATTTATAGAACCAAAACTTTTATTTGGAGATTATTATCTTACTAAAAATGAGTATGATAGTAGTTTAAATTTCTATGAAGCTGCTCTTGATATTAGTTTAAAAAATAAAAATGAAAAAAATATAGCTTTTTCTTTAAATGGTATAGGAAAAAATTATTATTTAAATGGAAAATTTGAAAAAGCATTAGAGCACTATGAAAAAGCATTACAGATTTGGAAAAAATCAAAAAATTATTTAGGTATTTCTGATACATTAAATCTAATAGGATCTATTCATGATTATAATGGAAGGCATCAAAAAGCTTTAGAATATTATAAAAAATCTTACCAAGGCTATTTGAAAACTAATGATAAAAGCGGAATGTGTAAAGCCTCATTTAATATTGCAAATTCATATTGCACAGTAGATAACATTAATAAGTCATTAGAGTTTCAAGAAATTTCTTTCAAGCTATCTAAGTCTATTAATAATACAGTTATGCAGGGCTACAATTATAATCTCAGAGGAATAATATATTCCAATTCTTATAAAGCTCAGGAAGCTTATGCTTTATTTAAAAAATCTTTAAAAATTAGAAAAGACTTAGGAGATCAAGAAGGAATCGCAACACTATATAGGAATATTGGCGTCGTTTACATGATTATGGGTCTTTTAAAACAGGCTATTAATTATTTTAATCGATCATTATTAATCTGTGAAAACATCGGTTATTATTTAGGAATATTGGATTGCTATGAAAATTTAGGAAAAACCTATCGTATGATGGGGATCTATGATAAATCAGTAGAATACTATAATAAGTCTCTTGAGATAGTTGATACAACTGAAGATGATGTTAAAAAATCACGCATTATGAATCAAATTGGGAACCTCAACATAAAAATGAGCAACTACAATATTGCTCTTAATCATTTTGAACAATCAAAAAAAATAAAAGAAAAAATAGATGATCAGCTTGGAATAGGGTTCTCAAAATTTGGAGAAGCAAAAGTATTTTATTTTCAGGGGGAATATTCAAAATCTGAAAATATTCTAAAGCAATGTATCGCGATTGGGAGCAAGTTTAATAAAAGTATTTTAGTTGGGGATGTCAATTATTATCTTTCTCAAATTCAATTAAATAAAAATAAATTTAATCAAGCGATGACATACATTAATAGTGCAATTAAAATAGCTTCTGATAATAAGCATACATTAAAAAGCCGGCTAGCTAAATATTCAGATTGCAAAGGTATGATTTATAAATTCAAAGGGGACTTTGAAAAAGCAATGGACATGCATGAAAAGGCATTCTCTATATCAAAGGTGATTAATGATAAGCACGGCCTTAGAAAATATTTAAATAATAAGGGTCTTATTTTTGAAGAGCTTTCAGATTTTGAAAAGGCTATTAATATTTATAAGGAATGCTTATCCATAGCCATAGAAATGGATGAAAAAAGAGCTATCTGTGTTTCTCATTGTAATATTGGCTGTGTATTAGAATATCAGGGATCATGGGATGAATCATTTAAATATTTTAAAAGAGCTTATCAGCTTGCTAAAAAAATTGGTTATAAGGCAGGCGTTGGAGGATATGGGAACAATCTATCTCAGATACTCATAAAAAAGGAAGATTATAGAAAAGCTATTCCAATTTTGAAAAGTAGTTTAAAATTATTACAAGAACTTGAAGCTATTGATTGTACATCTTGCCTGATTGCAAGAGCATATTGTTATATTAAAATAGGAAAAAACAAATTAGCAATAAAAGATATTGATGTAATAAATAGTTTATTACATCAATTTCCAGAGTTTGACCAGTATAAATCTTTTTGGCAATTATCTGAAATTTATAAAGCCCTTAATAAACAGAAAAAAGCCAAAATTTATTTAAACAAATCTCATAAGTCTTTATTAAAAAAATTAGATTTGATTAAAGATAGTCAGATAAAAAACCTTTTTTTAAACACTCCCGATGCAACTCTTATAAAAAACTCTATTATTGATAAAAAGTTTTAAAAACCACAATATTTGAGAATTAATATAATATAGTTAAACATACTCCAATTACTGCACATATAATAGATAGAATTCTCAACCCTGAAATTTTTTCTTTTAAAAAAAACCAAGATAATATAATTATAAAAATTGTAGAAGTTTGTCCTAAAATACTTGCTATTGGTGGTTCTTTAATGTTGGCATAGCCTAGTATCCAGAAACTAAGAGCTAAAAAAGTACCAAGGCCCGAACTTAAAATAATCTTCCATAAAATTTTTAAATTTCTTAAAGGCTTAAGAAGGTTTAATTTATTTTTTTGCAATAAAAAAAT
>CAYSDL010000015.1:0-31375 GCA_964429875.1 uncultured bacterium | reverse complement strand
AGCATAAGGAAGTTGTGAAAATATTTGTCCTCCCTTATTATTAATGACAATAACATTAAGATCAATGTTGTTGTTTCTGAGAGCGTGGAATCCATTTGAATCATAGAAAAGACTCACATCACCAAGAAATAAGTAATTATTTTTTTTATTTATATAGGATGCTCCAAGTGCTGTTGATACCAGTCCATCAATTCCCCTTGTTATATGATTCCCCAATAATTTTAATAAAGGTTTATATGATCCTGAAAATTGATCAAACATTCTAATTAACATTGAGTTTCCAATAAAAATATGATCTTTATTATTAAATTTTGAAAAAATGTGATGCACTAAACCTGCTTGAGTATTACTATTCATAATAGATGATACAATTTTTTCTGCTTTTTTCTCATTCTCCCTAATTTTATTAATCCAAATATTATCACCGATTTGATTGGTTTGAAGATTGATATTCAATTTATCAAATTTTTGAATAATTTTATTTGGGCAATCATCGTTTGCTTTAAAATGATCGTGTATTAGATATGTGATTTTTTTATATTTATCTAAAAAAGTATTAAGTTTTTTGGAAATAGGTTTGTCTCCGAAACGAATGATTAAATCAGGATTTATATAATCTAGGTATTGATCATAATAACACAAAACATTTTCATTCCTCATCTGAGATAAAATATCTGCAATTATAGGGGCATTAATTTTTTTAGATAGATCAATAATATGTTTGCTATTGCCATATGAATTTAATGGGCCGCAAATAATTAAAGGATTCTTAAAGTCTGGTAATTTAATTTTTTTTGATACAGGCTTTTGATTTTTATTATTAGGGATGTAATCAATCGATATTTTTTTAATGTTATCAAATAAAGGTTTATCTATTCTAAAATTAATGTGTACAGGTCCACCTGAGACTTTATGATCCCCATATAGTTTATTTATTGATCTAGATATTTTTTTTAATATTGTGTTGATCTCTTGTTTCTGGAAGTCTATTTCAATCATATCATTAACATATCTTCCGTACAAATTTCTTTGATCAATAGTTTGTGAGGCTCCTGTATCTAATTGATAAAAAGGTCTATCTGCAGTTAAAACCAAAAGAGGAATAGAATTTAATTTTGCTTCAATGATAGCAGGAAATAAATTAGCTGTTGCAGTGCCTGATGTTGTAAGTATTGCAACTGGTTTACTTGAGGCCTTAGATAAACCAAGAGCATAGAAGCATGCTGATCTTTCATCAAAAATACTAAAACATGTCAAACTTTTATGATTGATGACAGCTTCTGTTAAGGGTGTATTCCTTGATCCTGGGCAGGCACAAACATATTTAATTCCTCTATCTGCAATAAAATCAGTAATTGCTTTTGAATATGTTCTGTTTAGATTTTTATGCATTATTACACATTATTACAATTTGATATTTTTTTTAGCGCTATAAATTGCATTAAATTTAGATATGTTTAAATCAATACTTACTATAATTTGTTTTTTAGGGCTATCTACATCTCAAATACAATATGAAGGTTCTCCAGATTTTTATCAAAATAGATCCGTAGATATAACTTTTATCCAAGTAGATCAAAATAATGTCGTTGATAGAAATTTTCATCCAATGGTGTTTGAATTTGGGAATGAATATGATGTAGATATTAATTTCATCGATAATGCAACCCTTATAAAAAATGGTAATATAAACACTTATCTCTTAGGAATTGAATCTGATGGTGCATATGGACTTGGAATAAATTTTGATCAATTTCATTTAACAGAAAATTCAAAATTATTTCTTTATGATGAAGAACAAACTTTTTATATGGGCTTGTTTGATCATCGCAATAATAAACCAGATGAAGTTTTAACAACTTCAGTTATAAAAAGTGATCGAATAATCATTGAGCTAAGTATTCCTTCTAATGAATTAGACTTACTTAAATTAAATATTGATACAATTATTCATGATTATACAGATATAAGAAATTATTTCGGTACTACAGAAATTGATAGGGAAGATTGTAATGCAAATGTCATTTGTGATGTAGGGGATGACTGGAGAGATCAGATAGATGGGGTTATTCGTGTCCAAATGGGAGGAGGGTTATGTTCTGCTTCTATTATTAATAACACAGCTAATGATAGAACTCCCTATGTGCTCTTTGCAGATCACTGCGTAAGTGGTAGTGCTAGTGGATATGTATTTGATTTCAATTATCAAAGCAGTACATGCAATGGAACATCAGGACCTCTTAATCAAAGCATTAGTGGATCCCAAGTCCTTGCACAAGAAGATATTAATTCTGGCCCTGATTTTGCACTTTTATTAATGACCTCTAATATTCCAGATTCTTATAACCCTTTTTATGTAGGTTGGTCTAGAAATAGCAGCGCACCTCAAGAAGCAGTAGGAATTCATCACCCTAATGCTGATATCAAAAAGATTTCATTTACAAATGATAATGTAAGCTCTAATGGATATTACTGGGAATTTCAATATGATGATGGCAGAGTGGTTCCAGGATCATCGGGGTCACCATTTTTTGATGAAAATAAACGACAAGTTGGAATAGCTAGTTATATTTATACTAATTATTGCGATCCATCACCTGACTGTTATTGTGATCAACAATATGATCATGGATATGGACGTTTTGATCAAGCTTGGAATATGGGCGCAGGTGCATATTTAGATCCACTTAATACAGGCGTTCAATTCCTAGATGGTATAAGTATTAGTGGAATAAGTATTCTCCATGATTCATACGATGATACTCCTTTTGAGAACAATGCTCTTGATTTTACTGCCAATGTAAGCGCATATACTGGAACTATAGATGCAGTTGAGCTGTACTATGATTTAGGGGATGGTTTTGTTTCTCAGGAAATGGAAGAATCTTTTGGAGGAAATTATCAAACATCTATTGGCGGATTATATGATGGCATGATAATTGAATATTATATTATGGCTGTTAACACTGAAGGTGTTGTGCAAACATTTCCAACAAATGCTCCTACAAATACAATTTTATTTATTCTTGGTGAACTGCCAGATTTATATGTATCTAATTTTGAATCAAATACCAGTGACTGGGTTGCTGGAGATCCAAGTGATACTGCTACTGCTGGATTATGGGAACTAGCAGAGCCTTCTGCCTCATATAATGATGCAGGGAATCTTGTCCAGCCTGGTGAGGACAATAGTGAAGATGGAACATTTTGTTTTATAACAGGGAACGGTTATCAAATAGATGAAACAACAGGACAAAACAGCGCAAGCTTTGATGATGTTGATGGAGGGTACACAACTCTTTATAGCCCTGAATTTAATTTTGAAGGATTAGATGAAGTCATCTTAACCTATTGGAGATGGTATACAAATAATGTAGGTGATAATGGAGGGACTGATAAATGGGTTGTAAGTATTGGTCAAAATGGTTCAAATTGGATTGACCTTGAAAATACATCTTCATCAGATTTAAGCTGGTCAAAACAAAGATTTATTTTATCAGATTATATTGAACTTGGTTCAAACATCTCTTTTAGATTTGTAGCTGAAGATATTCTATATAGTGGGGATGCTGGCTCAGGTGGCTCTCTTGTTGAAGCTGGATTAGATGATTTTTCATTAGAATACTTATCTTCAGGATCAGGCATCCCAGGTGATGTAAATAATGATGAATCTGTAGATGTCTTAGATGTTGTTCTTGTTGTTAATATGATTCTTGGTACTGAATCTCCAAATTACGCTACTGCAGATATTAATTTTGATGGATCTATTAATGTGCAGGATATTATTTCTTTAATTAATATAATTTTAGATTAATACTATTTAAGGACAGATTTTAAATGTTCTAATTTGAGCTTTGTTTCTTTCCATTCATTTTCGCTTAAAGAATCTTTTACAATTCCACCTCCAGAGTAAAGAAAAATTTTATCATTTTTTATCAAGGCTGATCTAATAGGAACATAAAAATTCCCATCCCCATTTGCATTATATGTTCCTATTGCTCCAGCATACCATCCCCTGCTAAATGATTCTATCTTATTAATAGTTTTTAATGCTTTTTTTACTGGGTAGCCACTTAAAGCAGGAGTAGGATAAATTTCATTCAGCAAATCTAGTATATGAATATTATAAATTGTTTTCCCTTTAATATGAGTTTGTAAATGATTTACATAATTCAGATTTAGTGTTTTTGTTTTACTGACCATTATTTTGCTGCTATATTTTTTTAATATGTGCTTTAAATGTTTTACAACATAACTATGTTCTTCAATCTCTTTTTTATTTTTTAGTAAGTCGCTATTTTTAGATGTCCCTGCAATTGCAGTCGTTATGTAAGATAGTTTATTTTTAGTTATAATTTTTTCAGGGCTGGATCCGATGAAATACTCATTTTTTTTAAATCTAATTAAAAAATTAAAACAATCAGGATAAGTTTTGTTGATGCCTTCCATAATAGTATATAGGTTGATATTTTTAGAGATGTCATACTCTTCAATCCTAGATAGAACAACTTTTTCTACTTTCTTTTGAGTAATTTTCTCCTTTATGTAGTCCACTTTTTTTAGGTGCTCTTTTTTATCTGGAATTAAATGTTTTCTGGTTAATCTTAGTTTATTTTTTATTTTAATTGATTGAGTACTTAACTCTTTCATACAACTTTTTATATCATGCAAAATATCTTTTACTTTAAAATGTTTAGTGATCTGGCAGCTATATGTAAAATGTGAATTGTCCCCAATAAATGAAAATAGAAATTTTGGTATATTAAATTGTACTTTTGGAATATTGCTCCATGGATAGCTGTTTGATTTTTTGAGATTAAATGAAGCGCCGCCAAATATATCTATATTATCTGTTTTAATATTGCTTTCAATATTATATGTTTTATTTGAAAACTGCGTAAAACTATTTTTTGATATATATTGGATAGCCTTTCCATATCCAATAAATATTTTTTTCTGATCAGGAAACTGCATGTAAAATAGATTCTGTTTATCAATATATTTTTCAAGTACACAATTTTTTTCTTTGTCAATAGAGACTCTATGGCGAAATAGGATTGTTTTCTTATTTGGCCAATCAGATTTAAGCTTATTAAGCCTTTTTTCTATTATATCAATATTCATAAAATATTATTTTTGTTGAGCAATAAATCTATTGAAACTTGAGAAGTTTTAGAATGTATATTTTAGTATTATAAAAATAATCAATTATTAATATTATGTCAAAGTTCATACATAAGGGTAATGATAAAAAGATTTTTGTAGAAGGCATGTTTAATGATATATCCAAGCGATATGACCTCTTTAATACAATCTCTAGCATGGGTATTGATAGATACTGGAGATATAGACTTGTTAAAAAATTTAATCTTTCATCTGATGATAAGCTGCTAGATATTGCAACAGGAACAGGGGATGTCGTGTTTAATTTCTACAAGAAATTTCAGTCTCCATGTGTTGGTCTTGATATTGCTGAAAAAATGATTGATATAGCAAATTTCAAAAAAGAAAAAAAAGGATATGGTTATAGAGATATTACTTTTATAAAAGGGGATGCAGAAGATTTAGGATTTGATAATAATTCTTTTGATGCCCTTACAATATCTTTTGGTTTTAGAAATTTAGGAAACTATGATAAAGGGTTATCCGAATTTTTCAGAGTTTTAAAACCAGGAGGAAAGATAGCTATTCTAGAATTTTCAAAGCCAATCTACAGGTGGTTTTCTCCATTATTTAAATTTTATTTTAATTATATTGTTCCTTTAATAGGAGCGATGCTATCAAGAAAAGATGCTTTTTTATATCTACCTGAATCTGTTGATCATTTTTTAGATAGAAAGTCTGTATGTGAAAAAATGAATAATGTTGGTTTTGAAAATGTTTCCTATACTAATCATACATTTGGAGTAGTTGTTATTTATACTGGAGTTAAATCATAATGAATAATAAATTTTTAGCTCAGTTTGGCATGGTTATAACAACTATGATTTGGGGAGTTACTTTTGTTATGGTTAAGG
The DNA here is from genome assembly GCA_964429875.1 of uncultured bacterium. Lineage (GTDB taxonomy): Bacteria > Fidelibacterota > Marinisomatia > SCGC-AAA003-L08 > D37C17 > CAYSDL01. The sequence goes on along the minus strand of CAYSDL010000015.1, from coordinate 25,358 downwards.
AAGCTCTTAATGATGCAAAACCTTTTATGTTTGCAACGCTAAGATTTGGCCTCTCATTTATTCTTGCTGTTATCTATGTTAATAAAGGGATTGCTAAGATTAATAAAAAATCATTGATTGCAGGCCTTGTGTGTGGACTTTGTTTATATATAGGGTATAGTTTTCAAAATTTTGGATTAATGCAAACAACTCCAAGTAAATCAGCATTTGTAACAAGTGTAAGTGTTATTATGGTTCCTGTTCTTCTTGTTATATTTAGATTGAAAATTATTCAGAATCGTATATGGGTGGCAACTTTTCTTGCTGTTATTGGCCTTTATGTTCTTCTTGATCCAGCAGGAGAGGGATTGAATATTGGAGATATTCTAACGTTTGGATGTGCCTTATCTTTTGCAGCTCACGTTATTTTTCAAGATCATTATTTATCTAAGGGAATAAATGTAGGGCATTTACTTCTTATCCAGCTTATGTTTATAACTTTTTTTTCAGGAATTAGCGTAGTTTCATATGAAGGGTTTGAGGTAATTGTCTCCCAGAATCTTGTTGTTGCGATCCTTGTAACAGGTATTTTAGCAACATTTATCGCTCTTCTTATTATGGTTTGGGCTCAAACAATTTTAGGCCCTAATCAAACAGCCATTCTTTTAAGTTTAGAACCTGTTTTTGCTGCTCTTTTTTCAACAATTTTTGCAAGCGAAGTCCTAGGACTGAATGGATGGATTGGTGGGGCTATTATTGTATTTGCCATCCTTAGCTTAGAAATTTTCTCACCTAAAAAATAGTTTGATATAAAATAAAATTTTCTTAAAATACTTACGAGCAACTTACGAGTATAATATGGAAAATATAAAAATATATAAGTCAGATCAAGGGTCATCACTTCCCCTTGATTTTTATCTAAATCCTGTATGTGCAGGCTTCCCCTCTCCTGCAGAAGATCATTTAGATATTGCGCTTGACCTCAATGAACATCTTATAAAACATCCTGCTGCAACATTTTATATTTATGCAAAGGGAAATTCAATGGAAGAATCAGGTATATATGATGGAGATATTATGGTTGTAGATAGATCTCTTGAAGCTGCTAATGGAGATATTGTCATTGCTGCTATAGCTGGGGAGTTCACTGTAAAACATCTATCAATAAAAAATAAAAAAAATTATTTAATTCCAGCAAATAAAAAATATAAAGCTACATTGATTACAGATGAGATGGATGTGCAAATATGGGGAATAGTCATTCATACAATTCATTCCTTTAAATAAAAATGTATGCTCTTGTTGATTGCAATAATTTTTATGCATCTTGTGAAAGGGCATTTAATCCTCAATTAAACAATAAACCAGTTATTGTTCTTTCAAATAATGATGGATGTGTGATTGCAAGATCTAATGAAGCAAAAAAGCTAGGCATAAAGATGGGTGAGCCAGCATTTAAATTAAACCATATTATAAGAAAAAATCATGTTAATATATTTTCAACTAATTTTGCTTTATATGGAGATATGTCAATGCGTGTGATGAGTACGCTTTCTAGTATTGTTCCTCAACTAGAAATTTATTCCATTGATGAAGCATTTTTAGATTTGACTGATTTTAAATATGAAAAAAATTTAGAAATAGGATATTTTATTAGAAGAAAAATATTAAAGAACTTGGGAATTCCTGTTTCTGTAGGTGTTGCTCGAACAAAAACATTAGCAAAAATAGCAGGATCTGTTGCTAAAAAATCTAAAAAAACTGAAGGGGTATTTATTCTTCATGATTATTTAGAAGATATTATTTTAGATCATATTTGTATTGAAAAAATATGGGGAGTAGGAAAAAAGTTGAGTATTTTTTTTCATAAATACGGTATACATACAGCTAAAGATCTTAGAGATGCTGATCTTAAATGGATTCAAAAAAAAGTTAATATTACTGCAAAAAAAATGGTTAAAGAATTAAGAGGAATCTCTTGTATGAATATAGAATCTGAAACTAAAAATAAAAAAAGTATTCGTACATCCAGGACATTTGGGAAAATGGTCAAAAATAAAAATGAAATAGCCTCATCGCTTGCAATGTATACAGCAAGATGTGGTGAAAAATTAAGAATGCAAAATTCATACGCTACTTTTGCTCATATATTTATATCAACAAATCCTTTTAGAAATGATCTAAAGCAATATTCAAATTTTAAAACTATCAAATTTCCAGTTGCAACACACGATACGGGTGAAATGACAACTTATATATTAGATGCTTTTAACAAAATATATAAAGAAGGCTATTCCTATAAAAAGGCAGGTATTATATTAAGTGGAATTATTCCAGATGGACATGTTCAGGAAAATATTTTTGATACTATGGATCGTTTGAAAAGTAAAACTATAATGAAAACAATTGATAGTATAAATAGAAAAATGGGTAGAGATATGATACGTTTAGCCTCACAGGGCTATTTAAAAAAATGGAAATTAAAACAACAATCTTTATCTCCTTGCTATACTACAAGATGGTCTGATCTTTTAACTGTTGATATTTGAGATCATTAACCTTTTATTATTATAGTTATCTAAAAAGAAAAATAATTAAATTATATAACAATTATTTAAGGGAAATAAGTAAATGAAATTACAGAAACTTATATTTATTTTATCAATATCATTTTTGCTATCTCATGAAGGGCATGATCACAAAAGCCATTCTTCAACATCAGGTCTTATAAGAGGAAGTATTGTAGATGAATTAACACAACAACCAAAAAAATATGCGAATATCTCAATTGTTGCTCTTGGATCAGAAGATATTATTACAGGAGGAATATCAGATGAAGAAGGGTTATTTTTAATTGATAAGGTTCCCTTTGGAAGATATTTTTTAGTTGTAGAGTATATTGGATATGAAGATAAAATAATTGATGGCATTGCAATTCATCCTCCAAATAATATAAATAATAATATTGGTAAAATAGAAATTAGTCCAAAAATGATTTTAATGGATGGTGTATCTGTTGTTGATAGAGCCGCCCCTATTATTGAAGATATAGAAAAGACAACTTACCCTGTAGCAGAAACAGCTAGATCAGAGGGAGGTTCAGCTGATGAAGTATTAGAAAAACTGCCATCAATATCTCTTGATATTGATGGAAATATCAATCTAAGGGGTAATCCAAATGTTACGATTTTAATTGATGGAAGAAAATCTCAACTTGATATTAAAATGCTAAATTCTAATATGATTGAAAAGGTAGAAGTAATGACAACTCCTTCTGCAAAATATGATGCAGATGGGATGGCTGGAATTATTAATATTGTTTTAAGTAAAAATGAATTTGTGGGGAAATCAGGAAGTCTCAGTTTTAATAATAGTTTTTTTGAAGGTAAAAAATTTGATGATAATAATGAGATTGTAGCAAATGAAATAGTTGATGGTGGGCAGAGTTTATCTGGAACATTTAATTATTTTAAAAATGAGTGGAATATTTTTACTGCCTATGGTATTAATTTTAAAAAGAGGCAAAGAACAGGTGAGAGAGAAATTATTTTTACAGATTTAGATACTGGTGTTTCTGATGCTCCTATAATATCTAATAGTATAATAAATATGTACCCAGAAAAAAGCAATATTAAAATGGGGATAGAACATTATCCAAATGATAGAGGGCTTATTGCATTTGATTTAACCTATATAAATCATGAAGGTATTGATACTACTTATGTTAGGGGAACAACAGATGAACAAACTATGGAAGATGAATCAGGTGAAGATTTGAATTATGGATTTGGATATTTTATTGATGATAAAGAAAACAATAAAAACTTTTCAATTGAATTTGATTACGATGATCATAATAGTAATGAAACAACAGTATATGATTCATATATTGATGAAATTGAAGATATAGGAGTTGATAAAATATTTTCAATTGATTACTCTGCTCCTTTAATTTTAAATGGCTATGATGGAAAATATGAAGCAGGATTAAAAATAATTAAAGGCGATGATACTCATGGCGGTTTTGTAAGAAGTGAAGATTTTAATTGGACATATGATAATCTTATTTCTGCAGGTTATTTTACATTTGATTATAATTTTTCAGAACAATTTGGAATGCAGTTTGGAACAAGAATTGAATCTCAAACTAAGGAATCAACCATAGAGTATGATAGTGATTTTGATTGTAGCACTTTAGTTGGCACTTCTAATATAAGTGGTTTCTGTGAATGTGAAGATTCAGGAATTGATGGTCTATGGGATACATGTACAGAATCACTATTTAAGGATTTGTTAGAGGAATTAGAGACTGATGCAGGAGGAAATTTAAATTACACCTATGAACATAACAGAGTTTATCCATCTTTATATTTTATGTATGATACACAAGGAAAAGGTAACCTTAAGTTTGCGCTATCAAGAAGAATAGAAAGACCCTGGCATAGAGCACTTAATCCTATCCCAGATTTATCAGAAATAGAAAATAATTGGATTCGTACAGGCAATCCTTATTTAAATCCTGAGGATATATATGTATCTGAAATTATTTATTCTAATAGGACTCCAATTGGATTTTTAAAAGCAAGTTTTTATGTAAACCAAGTTACAGATAAAATAGATAAAGATACAGATTCTTATTTCGATGAATCATCAGGAGAAACATACATAAAGTTCACAACAAATAATGTTTCTGAATCAAATGGAAGAGGTGTTGATTTGTTTCTTATGACAAAGCCTCTTCCAAATGTTGATCTTATGTTTAATGGTAATTATTGGCATGATGAACTGAATGGTGTACAAGCTGATCAAAATGGAATAGAATCAGGATTTTGGGGAATGATAAATTCAACGATAAGACTCCAAAATGATCAAGAAATTGGAATTTATTCTCATTTTTCTTCACCAATGAAAACGGCTACAGGAGAGATAGATCCAATGACAAGAATGGATTTAACCTATAAGAAAAAAGTGAATGACAAATTTAATTTCAAAATAAAAATTAAAGATTTATTTAATACTAGTTATTTTAGCATAGATACTGAAGAGGAAATTAATATTGATAATGATGATGCATTTGATCAATTACAACAGATGTCATATACTGGTAGATGGAATCAAAGATCAATATCTATTAATTTTGAATATCGCTTTGGAGCATTCCAAAAGAAAAAATATAGACGTGATGATGGAGGATATAAACCTGAAGGCGGTGGAATGGATATTGGATTTTAATGTCAAATCTATTTTCTATCTTTATACCTAAAGATAAACAATTATTTAAAAAAATATTTTCTCTAGCAACTCCTGTAATAATTAGCAATCTTAGTAGGGTTTTAATGGGACTTGTTGATTTGATTATGGTTGGTCATTTAGGAGCTACATCTCTTGCTGCTGTTGGTATGGCAGGAATGGTAACTTGGACAGCTATGAGTCCAGGAATATCTCTAAGGACAGGAACACAGACGGTTGTATCTAGAAGACTTGGAGAAAAAAAGTATAATCAGTGTGGCACAGCTCTTAGAAACATGCAATTTTTTGTGTTATTTGTAGGACTCCCACTATCCTTTATTTGTTATTATTTTACTTCACCAATAATTTCATTTTTCATTAAAGATCCAGATACTCTATGGCAATGTATTGATTATGCAGAGTTTAATTTTTTAGGTGTTTATTTTATTTATGGTTCATTTGTTTTTCAAGGATTCTTTACTGGAATAGAACAAACAAAACTGCATATGAAAGTTGTACTTGCTTCAAATATCCTGAATGTTTATTTAAATATAGGTCTTATTTTTGGGTCAGAAACAATTATTCAAACATTGCATGGAACACCCCTTAGTATTTTTACATATTTATGGTCATTTTATGATTTTCCTGCTCTTGGGGTAAAGGGTGCAGCCATAGGAACATTCATTGCAACAGGATGGTGTTTCATCCATTACTTTTTGTATCTTTTTAAATCAGATATCATTAACAAATATATGGTTTTTAAAGCAATCCTAAATAAAGTAATGCTCAAAAAACAATTAATTATCGCTTATCCTGTAGCATTGCAGGAGATGTTTGTAATGTTTAGTTTCACAATATTTTATAAAATATTAGGGATAATAGGTATTTTAGAACTTGCAGCTACCCAAATAATATTCAGGATTATGCATGCATCTTTCATGCCAGCCCTTGGAGTTGGACAGGCCTGTGCTACACTTGTTGGAAAATATTTAGGAGAAAAAAATCCAGATAAAGCAGAACAATCTATTTATGAAAGTCTTAGAGGTTCTTTTTATATAATGGGAGCAGTTGGAATATGCTTTATGCTTTTTGCTCAATATATCATTCCTCCTTTTACAAATGATCCAGATGTAATCAGATTTGCTATACCAGGACTTAGGTTTGTAGGTTTATTACAATTTGTTGATGCTATATGTTTTACACTTTGGTTTGCATTAACAGGAGCTGGGGATACTAAACTTCCTGCACTTGTTGATGTATTAACGCACTGGCTTTTATTTATACCTGCGTGTTACATATTTGGAATTACTTTTGAGTATGGATTTTGGGGCCCATGGTTAGCATTTGGATTACACCTTACTTTCTTTGCTGGATTTATATTTTGGAGATTTAGAATGGGATACTGGAAGACAATTAAAGTTTAACAATATTCTTTTTTTAATGCGTCTAAAAGTTTTAGAACATCATCTTTTGAATTGTATGCTTGTATAGAAATTCTAATCATTGAAATATCATTCCATACAATAAATGGAATTTGGATATTGTATTTCTTGTAAAAATCTATTTGCGCATTTACTGGGTCAGTGAAATCAAGATAAATGCTGCTCATTTGACCAAGAAATTCTTCTGAACATAAAGATGATTGTCCAAGTAGATTATTAATTTCTTTTCTTGCCCATATATTAATTTCTCTACATTTAGAAGCAACAGAAGGCCAATTATTATCATTTAAAAATTTGATAGTTTCTGGAATTGTTAAATATGCAGACATATCTCTTGTCCCTTGCCATTCATGATAACTAATAAATTGTTTATATGTTTTATCATTATCTCCTGGTAATAGTGATGTTCCCTCAGATCCATAACCCCAGCTTATAACAAGCGGATCAATTCTATTTTGAAGTTCTTTTTTTACATATAAAAAAGAGACACCTTTTGGTGAGCACATCCATTTATGGCATGCCCCTACATAAACATCTGGATTAATTTCTCTTATATTTAAGTTAATATGACCAGGAACATGTGCACCATCAACAATACATAATATTCCTTTCTCTTTTGCAATTTTACAAATTTCTTTAACTGGAAATATCAAACCAGTTGAACTTGTAATATGACTTAGGAAAATAATTTTTGTTTTGGATGTTAACCCATCACAAAACTGATTGATGAAATCTTCATTTGATGTTAGTGGTAAATTTATTTTCTGTTGGATATAATTTGCTCCTGTTTTTTTACAAATAAAATTCCACGTTTTATTAAGTGCTCCATATTCATGATCAGTTGATAAAATTTCATCATTACTTTTTAGGTTTAAGCTTTTAATAACTGTGTTAAGAGCTGTAGAGGGGTTAGGTGAAAATATAACATCATCCATATGACATCCTACATAACCTGATAATGATTTTCTTGTCTTTTCTAATAAAGGGAAAATATCATATGCTAAATGTTTAACAGGTTCAAGTTCTAATTGCTTTTGCCATTTAATTAAATTATCAAAAATAGGTTTTGGACATGCTCCAAAAGACCCATGATTAAGGTAAATAATATCAGAATCTAGCATAAAAAGTGATTTTAGTTCAGGAAACATGATATAAATCTAATAATTATTAAGGTAAATTTTTTATATTACATATATTCTGAATCATGAAAATCAAATTGTATATATTAATATTATCATTTTCTTTTGTTTTTACTCAAGAACAAAATGAACTACCTATAAAAGAGTTTATAGATAATGGAAAGCTAGATGCTTTATTAAGTAAGCAGCAAGAGGAGAGATTATATCTTGTGCAACTTGATATGAAGACAGATAGTCTAGTGGAAAGAGCTGTATCAATTTTTCCTGATATTCAGCTGTATGGTGGCCGTGCATCCTATCATAGATTAATGTCAGAAGGGCAATATGTAATTTTGCGTGAAAGTTTTAATAAATCAAACTATAGGGTTATAGATCAAGATTATCAATCTCCTAATACAAGAGATTATTGGGCTATGACTCTACAGGGGAACCAGTATAGCACTTCTAGCGGAGAAACAAATAACTCATGTATGTGCTTAGATACCTCTGATTGTGTAGTGGTAGGGTATAACGATAGTTGGTACAATCCTTTTGATTATTATGGTGAGGTTGCTTGGAGTTTTCCTCCTCCTAATTATGATGAAGTATTAGAAGCTAGGATTTATGTTGCAGGAGTTCAGTGTGATTACTTACCTCTTTCATCTGAAACTACATTATCAGTTAAAAACAACAATTGTTCTTGGAGTGATTTTCAGGTTACACTAAGTGAAAGCAATACTGTTAATGGTCCTTATGTAATTAATAATGAAATGTTAAATGATGTTTGGTGTTCTGGGACATTTCAGCCTGTTATTGGGTCTGAGGATAATTATAACGTTAACTGGGTACAAGTAGAATTATATTATATTTGTGAAACAGAAAATACACCTAATAACTTTTTAGCCAGTCAAGAAGAATTTTGTGATTATGTAAATTTAAATTGGTCAAATACCGATGGTGTTGATGGGTATACATTATATAGAGATGGTGAGTTTGTTATTAGTTTAAATTCTAGTGATAATAGTTATAGTGATTATTTTGCCCAAACTGATATTGAACATGAATATTGTCTGTCTGCTATTAATGGATGTGGAGAATCAGAGTGGACTTGTGTTATAGGTAGTAGAAAAAATGAAGCTGATATGATAAGTGATATTTCTGTATCCAATGATTTCGTTGAATATATTGATATAAGTTGGGCTATCTCAGATAATGCACAGTATTATTATTTATATAGGGATGAATCTCTCTTAAGTATTATCCCCTCTAGTCAAGAATTGTACTATCAGGATTTGTTTGTTGAACAAAATACAGTATATGAATATTGTATTGAAGCTGTTAATGATTGTGGAACGTCTGCTTGGTTTTGCAATGAAGGTTCATTGGCCTTAGGTGTTATTGGTGATATTAATTTAGATACACAAATTGATGTTCTTGATATTGTAATCCTTTTAAACTATATATTAGAACTTAATAATCCTACCGATGAACAGTTGTGGCTTGCAGATATTAATCAGGATGGAATTTTAAATGTTCTTGATGTTGTTATTTTAGTAAATATAATATTAGAACAATAATAGTTATTAATTATTAATAAATTTTATAATTATGAGATAGTTTATTTTTTTTTATTTTTCTGTTTTACAGAATCTACAAAAAAATAACCTATGCTTAAACCACCTGCAGTTATTAATTTCTCTATTATATCATTTCTTTGAGTAATCCAGCTTGTAATTATGCAACCAGAAAAAATAATTACAGTTGCGATGATGTTATTTTTATTGAAATCCATTGTTATTAATAATTATTGTTTTAGAAATAAAAATACAAAAGGTAAGCAAACTAGATACATCAATATTCCATATACACCAGAGGGAAGACTTAATATTGATAAACCTATTTCTTGACTAAGTATTAAATTCCCAATTGTAATTCCTACTGTTGCATTTTGAATGCTGGATTCTATGGCTATAGTAGCAGCCTTCTTTTTACTTATATTGAACCATTTAGCACTATTATAGCCGATAAGTAGCATTATGATAATTAATGCAATAATAGCAGGACCTAGTGTATATAAATTACTAATAAATGCATCCCATTCGCTTGCTAGTGCGCCAGTAACAATGATAATAAACAACGCAGTTGAAATTTTATTTGCGATAGGTGTAAACGCATTAGTAATACTCTGATATTTTGTATTAAAATATAAACCTAGAGAAACAGGTAGTGTTGTTATTAAGAACATTGTTAATCCTAAAGAAAAAATGTTTATGGTTGGGGCATTTGATCCCATGAAATGTTTCATGGAAAATCCTACAATCAAAGGAAGTGTAATAACAGTTACAATGCTTGCTACAGCAGTATATGATATTGAGAGCGCTGTATCACCCTTTGCAAGCTTTGTAATCATATTTGAAGTGACTCCTCCAGGACAGCAAGCAAGTATCATCATCCCTACGGCCATTTCATTTTTTAGTCCAATAACACATATAATAGAAAATGCAACTATAGGAAGAATTATCATTTGATTTATAATGCCCAATCCAAATGCTTTGGGTTCAAATAAGATATTTTTAAAATCTTTGGTAGTTAACCCAGCGCCCAATGTGAACATTATAAAAATAAGAGATGATGGCAAAAAAAAATCTATAATCATTATCATACTCCTTTAATAATTATTAATTTATTTTTTTGTTAATATCCTTCAATTCAGCAAGAATTTCATTTAAAACTAAATCATTAGCATTTTCAGTTTGTTGGATAGGAGCACTACTTGGAGTTTGAATATTAACAAGCTTATCTCTTAAATTTTTATGTACTTCTTCATAATCTAAAATGCCACTAAGAATGCCTTCATATCCCATTTCACCTGATCCACCTGCTGTTTGTATTTTAATTGATCCAATTCCTAAAAAGCGATCTAATAAACCCCTACGTAAAATAAAATCTGTTACTTTTCTATCAGGAATATTTTGTTCAACCTTTGTGAAAATACCTTGATATATTGTTATACTTGTATCTTTAATAATATAACTAAGGTTATTTATCCATAATTTAATAAAGAACAAAATAATAGCACATAATACTGCCCATCCTACAGTTCCAAGGAATAGAATAAATAATGCTGGTCCATTTTCACTTAAAATAATTAAACAAAATGGAATAAAAAATATGTAAAAAAATATACTTAATAATAAAAGAATATAAATCTGTTTTTTAAAGTATAGTGCATCTGGTTTTAATGATGTATCCATAGATTTCTCCTTAGTATGATATTATGATATAAGATGACATTGCAACTTCAGGGCAGTATCCATCCCCTTGACATGTTGGAGGTGTAACGCAGTTATTACCACTTACTCTGCAAGCATCATAATCGATTACATTATCATCACCTAGTTGTACATAATCTGTAATATCCATGATAAATGGATCTACGTCCATTCCAGGACACCATCCAGCTCTACCATAGCCCCAAGTTCCATATTGGTTGGGACAAACACCTTGGACGATAGTTTCTGGGTTCATACAATGGGTAGAAGATGATGCATCTGGAAATGCTTGATTGAATTCAAGTACACCACCATTGACACTAAAATTATGTTGAGAATTGCAAAATTCACAGCAATTAAAACAGCCAGCGCTTCCCCAGCCATGTCCAGTAATATAAGAAACAAATTCTACTTTTGTTGCGTTTTCAGGGACAGTAAAAACTTGTGGTGGTCTATTATTACCATAGTTTGGATTAAATTGAACAGTTCCATTCCAAAGGGGTAAAAATTCACGTTGCACACCATTATTATTATCTCCATGATACAATCTGATTTTAAGAGTTAATAAACTATTAGGCCATCCAGATTCTTGAAATTTTATCATTTTTTCTTCACCACCATTAGATCTAAATGCTGCTAAAAATGGTGTGATGTCAGTTAATGAATGAGGTTGTCTGTCAAATGGAGTAATCCATCTAGCTATTTCATAACACTCTCTATTTGCATTCCATGTATAATTATCAGTTTCATTGCATACACTTTCTTCAATATCATCTAAATAAAATATCTGATAGCAGATTTCCAGCTCGGTATCCCAAGAATTACCTCCTTCGATACACGTTGTTTCATCAGCATTTCCATAGTATTGAGTTTCATAGCATTGGCCTTCGCAAAAATACATATGAGCAATACGATCATAATCATCACACCCCTGATCGCTATATCCTCCATTTCCATCTGGGCATCCACGCAGTAATTCAACTTCCATTTTATTATAAACAAGTGAAGAAAATTCTGTAGGAGTTTGAATCATTTGACTTATAGAAGAGGCCCATCCTCCTGTATAAATTTCTTCATCAAATACAACGATTTCATCATACGTTTCACCGTTATCATCAAAAATATCATTTAAATGTTTATAATAGAGAGCTTCATGTGCTAGGTAGTGAATATAAGTACCTGTAAAGTTTGCAGGATTACCAAGATATCCAATCTGCTTAATTTTTTGGAATGAATCAATTGCTAATGACGATTTTCCATCTAAAGCTTGACCAATCCAATTATCAAGAGAGGACGTCCTAGCATTTATAAAATGTAAGTGGTTATTCCAATGATTTTGAAGCTCTTGTGTTAGACCACTTAGAATCTCATCAAATTGACTTTTAATATAAATTACATCATCCTCATATTGGGATCTATTAGATATAAAGAAGTAATGAACATTCATTGGAGAAATTTCAATTAATTGATCTTTTGTAGAAGATGCCCAAAGTGCAGTAGAAAGAGTTACAGATGGATCATATTGAATAAATATATATGAATCATTACCCGTCCACTGCTGTTCAAAATCCCATGTAGGATCTTCTGGATGAAGAATTAAACCTACAAGACTAACAATATCAAGAATATCAACAATGTTGTCATTATTAACATCAGCTTGATCGAGTTGCTCAGCATTAAGAGACATAGTCCCTAAAATTTGTCCTACAACTAAAATAATATCCTGTATGTTAACATTCTCATCAAGATTTGCATCTCCTTGAATAGAAAGGTTTAAATCAGGCAGTTCAAATGGCGCAGCAATATCTAAATAATTGATTCCATAAGGACCTTCTGAAAACTCATCGCAAAAAATCAGAGTAGATGAAATTAAAATAGATATACTAATTAATTTTGTTAAAACACTTGTAAGCATAATTTTTCTCCTTCTTAGCACAATAATATAATAAAACACTAATTATTATCCCATTTTTATCATTTTTAATTATAATTTAATAATGATTATGAATAAGAAAATTACAATATTACTTGTGATTGCGTTATTATCTGTAAGTACATCTCCTATAGTTGGGCGAGCTTTAACAGGAGTTGGAGCAGTCTCTATATCTTTTTGGAGAATGTTTATTGCTGCAATTGCTCTTTGGTTCTTTAGTTTCATAAGGCCACAGGGAAAGATGAAAATAAATGCAAATATAAACAAAACAATATATGCTGGAATCTTACTTGGGATTCATTTTGCATTATTTTTTGAAGCTGTAAAAATAACTAAAATAGCAAATGCTACATTTTTAGGAACTTTAGCTCCATTTTTTACATTACTTGTTGAATTATTTATTCTTAAAAGATATTATAATAAAAAAGTTTTATTAGGCTTGCTGTTTACACTTATCGGTTCTTTAATTATTTTAGGGTATCAATTTAATTTAGATTCACAATATACAATTGGAAACTTGTATGCAATCCTTTGTTCTATAAGTATTGCAATGGCACTTATGATTGGAGAAAAGGTTAGAGAAAGTGAAGATACAATTGTATATACAAGAAGTTTATATTTGTCTGCATCAATCACTCTACTTTTAATAGCAATTTTTACAAATGAAAATATGATTGATCACAACCTAAATGAATATTTAGGGTTAATATTTTTAGGCCTGGTCCCAACAATTCTAGGCCATAATTCTATTTACTATTCTATACGTTATGTCTCCCCTACAATTGCAGCTGCCTTTCCACTTGGAGAACCTATTATTGCAACTATTTTTGCTTTTTTTATTTTTTCTGAGGTGATTACTATAAATATATTTTTAGGTGGATTTATTACATTTCTAGGATTAATTTTAATCTCCAGATATAAAAAAATAAAATAGGTTATAATATGTACATAATAGTAGCAATATTTATAAGTTTTATGTTTTCTCAGGAAGATTGCATTGGAGGTAGGTATTTAGAAGAAATATTCAATGTTGATGTACAGTATGAAATTGAATATGGTGAAAATATAAATCAAAATTTATTGGGAGTTGATTATACGCAAACTCTGTATATGGATATATATTCACCAGAAAATGATGAGCTCTCAGATAGGCCATTAATATTTTTTATGTTTGGAGGTTCCTTTATTGGAGGATCTAAATCAAGTGGTGATATAGTAGCACTTTGCACTCAGTATGCACAAAGAGGATATGTTGCTGTCGCTATAGATTATAGACTTTCACCTGTTTTAATTTTTAATCCTACTGAAGAAGTTGCTTATAAAGCTGTATTAAAAGCAATTCATGATGTTAAAGCTGCTATACGTTATTTTAGAATGATGGATGAGTTATCACAGGAGACATATAGAATTGATTCTAATAGAATCTTTGTAGGGGGAGTATCAGCAGGAGCAATTGCTGCAGTAAATTCAGGGTACCTAGATGAATATGAAGAGATCCCTTCATTTCTATTAGATGATTATGATGATTTTGGAGGGTTTGAAGGAACTTCAGGTAATGATGGCTATGATTCTAGCTTCCATGGAATTGTTAATTTATGTGGGGCAGTAGGTGATCAATACTGGATTGTTGAAAATGATATCCCAGTTGTAAGTATGCATGGGGACCAAGATTCAACTGTCCCCTATGATGATAATTTGGTAACATTATTTGGGCTAAATATTCAGATTGATGGAAGCTATATTATTCATCAAAGAATGCAGGAGCTTGGAAACTATAGTGCCTTGCATACCTATGTTGGTCAAGACCATGTTCCTTTCTCATCAAACCTAGAACTTGAAGTAGATTTTACAAGCTCATTTTTATATGATGTTATTTGTTCAGATGATGGCATTGCAGGAGATATAAATGGTGATGAGGAAATAAATGTTCTTGATATTGTAAGTCTAGTGAACATTATTTTATCTGGAGAATTTCAAACTTCAGCTGATCTAAATGATGATGAGGATAATAATGTTTTAGATATAGTTATTTTAATTCAAATGATTTTAGACACTTAATTTTTAAAAATCATTTGATCTTTCTTAAATGCTTTAAATTCAATAGCATTTCTACTTGGATCCTCAATAAACATAGTTGATTGCTCACCAGCTTCACCTTTAAATCTAGTATAAGGCTCAATAATGAATCCTACATTATTTTTTTTTAGATTATCTGCAAGTTTTTGCCATTGTCCTTGTTCTAAAATTATTCCAAAATGCCTTACAGGCACTTTATATCCATCAACAGGATTTAAAATTGATAGACTATCATTTGTAGAAAGATGAGCAGAAATTTGATGTCCAAAAAAATTAAAATCTACCCATTTAAGATCACGTCTTCCAACTTTACAAAATAAATTTTCAGTATACCAGGTAATGGTTTCCTCAATATTATTAACAGGAAAAGCTAAGTGAAATGGTCTTAGATTATCATTCATTTAAAATTAATTATGGTATCATAATTATCAACAATATTTTGAGTCCAGTCATAAGGTTGATTTTTTAAATATTCGTTAAAAAATCCTGTTATTAGATTACTTAATCTTACTGTAAAATATTTATCAACATTTTTTCCAGAAGAAACCATTCTTCCAATGCTACTAAAATAAGGCATATCAGCATAATCAAAGTGATGTGTTTTTTTTACTTTTAGTACATAAGCATCACCAGAGCAATTTTTATAAAAAGTATTTAATTTTGGATAGTTTAAAGGTGTATTTTTCCAGGATTCTTGTCCTATATAACAAAAAGGAATTTTAAGCCCAGTATTTATTATTTCATCAACAATTGGAACAAACCATCCATCTAAATTTAGACATGCTGATATTCTTGTATCATTCCATGAAGAAACAACACTTGTTGCACCTCCAAATGAATGTCCAAATATTCCAATTTTATTAAAATCAATGGAATTATATAAATTATAATCCTGCATCGTTTGTAGCTTGTCAATCAGAAAACTCATATCTGATGCTCTTGTATTTATTTGAGGAATTCGTGTGCTCCAAAACTGTTCAGGAGAAACATCATCAGGCAATCCAGCTTCAAATCCAATAGTTGTCCCATCATCAAAAATCGTAATGGTAGCATCATATGTATGATCTGGTGCAATAACTATATAACCTTGACTTACTAGAGTTTCTATATTAATCAAGTTTTGTGTTTTATAACCTCCAAGTCCATGAGAAAATAGAATCAGAGGAAATTTTTCATCAATCGGCTTAGCTTTGTAATACGTATTTGTTTTTACCTGCGATGCAGGTTTAATAAGTCCCTTCCCTTTTCCTATTCTTTCTGATATTGACTGAATCCTTATGTTTGCATTATCCATATAAGGATACAATGAGTCAGATTTCTCTGATGCGGGGTACCAGATTTGAACAACTATCTTTCGTGTATCTATTTTATCTTTTGTAAACCATTCATCACGATAAGTATCTTCCCAGGTAAAAACATCTGTTCCAATAATATATTGTCCTTCTGGTTTAGGTAAATCTTGAAAATTAAGTATCAATGAGCAGGATGAAAATAGAAAAAAACTTAAGTAGAATACTAATCTCATAATTTTACATTCCCTGTTAAGATATCTTTTAACATCACCCAGTCACCTAAGAAGCTATATAAAGGATAAGTGAAAGTAGCAGGTCTATTTTTCTCAAAGAAGAAATGAGCAAACCACGCAAAACCGTAACCACAAAGAGGAGTATAATATAATAATTTCCATTCACCTGAATATATGCTGTAGGATACAATCCCAATAACCCCAAGAGATCCAATCACATGTAGCAATTTTGTTGATTTTTTACTATGCTCAGATAAATAAAATGGGTAGAATTCTTTAAATGATTTAAATTTAGGTTCAGTAATCATAGCTGAATTTATTAAAATTTATTTAAAGAGTGACATAAAAATGAACATATATAAAGATAAAACAATACTTATAACTGGCGCATCTTCAGGAATTGGTGAATGCTTTGCTCATAATCTTGATAAGTTAGGGGCCAAATTAATTTTAACGGCAAGAAGTGAAGATAAACTATTAGAAATGGCCTCAAACATGAATAATGCACAGGTTATCGCAGGAGATTTATCAAAAAAAGAATTTCCGGAAGAATTATATTATAAAATAAAAGATAAGGGAATTGAAATTGATATTTTAATTAATAACGCTGGGTTTGGTTATTCTGGGAAGTTTCTTGATAATCCCATGAATAATTATCAAGAAATGATAAATCTCAACATTTGTTCTCTAACTCATTTAACACATTTATTCTTAAAAGATATGGTTGAGAATCAAAGGGGGGGGATAATTAATATTTCATCTCTTGCTTCATTTCAACCTATTCCATATTTTAGTATTTATGCTGCAACAAAAGCTTTTGTTACATCATTTACTTTAAGTTTATATGAAGAATATCGCGATAAAGAAGTTCATATTCTAGGTGTATGTCCAGGATATACAAAAACAAACTTTAATAAAAGAGCACAGATGAGCTCACAACCTGTAGCTGGATATTTGATGAGTTCCCAAGAAGTCGTAGATGAATCGCTTAAGGCCTACAAAAAAGGAAAATTTATTATTATTAATGGAAAAATAAATCGTTTTGCAAAACTATTCACATCTCTTATTCCAAGAAAATGGAGTTTGAAAATGGCAAGTTCTATTATTAAAAAAGGTATGTCAAATAAGCAATGGTAATTTTTTCAATTGTTTTTTAAGATGAGTTTCAACTTGTTTAAGTTTCACATTTTTTTACAATTTAATAAATGTTGTTTTTTGTATATTAAAAATAGAAATAAGGAAATTGATTTATGAAGTTTAAAGTATTTGTTTTATTATTTTTTAGTATCGTTTTCTCAAATGATAAACAGCTCTATGCAACTATCCAAATGATGGACCAGGTAATGGTGATTGATCCTGAAGCATTGCAAATTGATCAAAGTGTTTCTACAGAATTTGGAGATGGAATGCAGATGATGGATTGTATGGATTATGAAATGGAAATGGATTGCAATATGGTATCTGGATGTGAATGGTCAATGGACATGTGCATGGAATCTGAAGATGAGAGTTGCATGAACTTTGAGATGGAAATGGCTTGCAATATGGCTTCTGGATGTCAATGGGTAATGGGCATGTGTATGGATAGCGAAAACGAGGATGTTATGAACACCCCACATTTTATAGTTCTTGATGAAATAAATGGTTACTGGTTTGTTACAACAATTGCATCAGGATTTGTTGCGCAGTTTTCTCTTGTAGATAACGTACTTATTGATACATACTTTGTTGGAGATGCACCAGCCCTTTTAGCCATTGATTCAATGAATAAAAAAATATATTGTTCTAGAATGATGCCTATGAATGGGATGGGTGAGATGATGCCATCATCAGAATCAAATATTATTCAAGCTCTTAACTATTCTTCAATGGGCCTGTCTGAAGTTGAAGCAGGGGAATATGAGATTGCTTCTCCTGCTCCACATGGTTTAACTATTAATGATGATGGATCTAAAGTATATACAGCTAGCAATACAGCTGATTGGGTATATGAAATAGATACATCCTCAGGTGAAATAGAGGGGTATCCCCTTGATAGTGAACTTGGAAATGCTCCAGACCAAACAACGCAGCGTCTTAAACCTATTCAGTGTTTATATGTAGAAGATAAATTATTTATTAGTTGCTCAGCTGGTACATGGTATAACCCTTATACAGGGATATCAGAAGTGATCCCTGGAGAACTTCAAATGTGGCATGCCAGCTCTATGACTCTAATTGACTCAATTGAACTTGGAGAATATTCTTCTCCATGGCATGTTGCTTCATCCCCTGTTGATGATGTTGTTTATGTCGCTCTTGGTGGAGATAATTTATATGATACAGAAGGTCTTGCTGCAATTAGATATGAAAATGATATACTTGTTCTTGAATGGAACGTGTCAGATTCTTCTTTTGATACGCTGCATGGTGTAGATGTTTCAAGTGATGGTGAAAAGATTTATGTTTCAGGAAGAGGTGACGGATATATTCATGTTTTTGATAATGAAGGAAATCATATAAATGATTTATCTCTAGGCACTATGGCTATGCTTGGTGGCCTTGCTATTGAGAAGAAGGGAATGCCGGATCTTGGTGATTTAAATAATGATGAAACAATTAATATTTTTGATATTGTTATAAATGTTGAAAATATTTTTATCCCAATGTTGAGTTCTCCTTATCAAGAATATTCAGGAGACCTTAATCAAGATCAAAGTATTAATATAGCTGATGTTGTAATACTTGTTAACACAGTACTCTCTTTTTAGCAGGTGGCACAAAGTAGAAAAGATTTTTTAAAAAATATATCTATAGTTACTTTAGGATTCACCTCTTTTTCTAAAATAATTGCTTCAGGTTCTTTTATTAATAAAGTAATCCAAAATAAAAGTTTAATAAAGGACCCAAAGGGAATTATTGATTTACCTAAAGGCTTCACTTACAATATAATTTCAAAATTTGAAGATGAAATGGATGATGGACTATCTGTGCCTGATGCCGCAGATGGAATGGCCTGCTTTAAAGGGAAAGGAAATAATATTATTTTAGTAAGGAATCATGAATTAGGTCATCTCCCTTTATTAGAAAACTCTTTGTGGGAAAAAAGTCCTTTTGGGAGCAATCAATTAAAGTTTATGAAAAAAAACAAAAAGAAATTTTATGATATTAATGATGATAAAACAGAATGTTTTGGCGGTACTACAACTATAGTTTATAATGTCAAAAATAAAAGAGTTGAGAAACAATTTCTTAGTTTGGCAGGAACTCTTGTTAATTGTTCAGGTGGACCAACTCCCTGGAATACTTGGGTGTCCTGTGAGGAAACTGTGAAGAAAGAAAAAGGAAAAATAACAAAAGATCATGGGTATAATTTTGAGGTAAATGTAAGTGATAAAGTAAAACTTTCTTCTCCAATCCCTCTTAAATCAATGGGAAGATTTAGACATGAGGCGATTGCTGTTGATCCAAAAAAAGGATTTGTTTATCAAACAGAAGATAGAGAAGATGGACTTTTTTATAGATTTATTCCAAAGGTTAAACACAATTTAAAAAAAGGTGGAAAGCTGCAAGCTTTATCAATTGTAGGATACCGAGGACTCGATTGTACTAACTGGAAAAATCATAACATTAAGATAGGTGAAATACATCAAGTGAAATGGGTGAATATGAAAAATGTTGAATCCCCGAAAGACGATCTTAGAAAAAGGGGGAGAAATAAAGGGTGCGCTTTTTTTGCTAGAGGTGAAGGGTTATGGTATGCTGATGATTATGTTTACTTTACAAGCACTACTGGAGGAAGACAAAGGCTTGGACAAATTTGGCGTTATAAACACCAAGAAGGTAAAAACAGTGATGGTGTTTTAGAATTATTTTTTGAATCTACTAGTAAAGATATACTTAATTTGCCTGATAATATTACTGTAGCTCCATGGGGAGATTTGATTTTAAGTGAAGATGGTAAAGGACATGATCGCATTATTGGTATTAATATGAAGGGAGAAACTTATAATATTGCAAAAAATGTTTTTAATCGATCAGAATTTGCTGGTGCATGTTTTTCTCCAGATGGAAAGATTCTATTTGTGAACATCTATAGGCCAACTTTAACTCTTGCTATAAGAGGCCCATGGCATATGCTTTAGTTTTTTTTCTTATTTAGAATGTCTTCTTTGACCTGGTTTGTCCAGGATATTTTTCTCCTATTTTTTGGAAAATTCTCACAATTATCTGCTCTTAAGCAATCTGTACTTCTTTGGCAAATTACATCAACAGGCAATTCAATAGCTTCAATTAGCCAAGAAATATTTAAAATAATACCAACTTGCAACAGTATATCTTTATGTTTTTTCCTCAATAATGAAGATCCATTATTTTTATAGCATGAATCATAAATTTCATTTAGAGTATTTTCAACATTATACCCTTGCATAGATATGGCATCATTTAAGTCTATTCCAACACAAATTATATGAGGATTCCCAGCAGCATCGTTTGTTTTTAAGGAAGTAGAACAATATAGTCTAACTTTAGAATTTTCATTAAGTATAGAGAGCTGAGATATAGGTTTTTTTATATTAAGATTAGACAAATGTTTAAATACTCCCCACTGTCTACAGGGATCAGTTACCATCCTAAAATTTCCCCAAGGCATTGGCATACCATTTCCTCTATAAACAGCTCTTAAGTATCCTGGGGGATAGGCGTCAAAATAGTGCCAGTGTTTGTAGGGAGAAATTGCAGTAAGTCTTCTCATGAGAACTGCAGGAGTAAGTTCAAGTTCTTTATATTTTGTTATATCATATTGAATCCTATTCATGTGTTTTCTAAACGGCATTTTTGGACATAAAAGAGCTCCAGCAAAAAAAGAACATTCAAAATCTCTCCAGGCATATAGAATATCTTTTTGATTTATAGAGCTTGTTTTTCTTTCATAAGGCCTGGGAGAGCCTCCAATTTCTCCACCAGTAACATGGCTTGACACAAGGCCATCTCCCCCATGTAGAACTTTATGAGCTAAATAGGTGCAAAGATCATATTTTATTCTTGATGGATGAGATTTCATTTTAGAATTTACATATACCCTTGTAGGCCCATCATAAAATGATCTAAATAAACTTTTAATCTCCTGCCCTGAATCATCTTTTGTCATGAAAGGATCTTTATCAAACCATTTGACTTGCAGTCCATGTTTTTTGCATAGTCCTAATACATCTTCATATGATAGGGAGAATTTTTTTCCACCTATAATATCTGCTTCTTTTTCAATGTAAGGAAATTGGTTTTTATTTTTTTCTTGATATGAGCGAATAAGTATATGAGCAAATTGTCTTCCAGTTGTTCCTGTTTGTGAAAGAAGAGCTGGCAGCGCCTTTCCTAATATTTCTTTTGAAAATAAGAAATTGGGCTCAAGATCAATGTGCTCAAAACCATCACCTTCTACATCCTCTTCAATATTTTTTAATAGGTTTTGATCAAAGAACCACTCTTTTTTCCTGTGGAATATTTTACAAATGCTGCTTAGTAATTTATCTGATGGATTTCTCTGTCCATTTTCTATAAGGCTTAAATATGAAGTAGATGGGGCAGATTTTTCATCTACCTGGAAGCACCGAACACATAAATCCTCAAGAGTCATTCGGCTAGCTTTTCGTAAATGTTTTATTTTTGCGCCCAAAAAATGCGTTTTATTTAAAAAATTATTATTCATAGTTTGTAAAATTTACAATGTAAAATTTTATTTGTAAATATTTATTTAAAATTTATTGAGAAAGTTTTAAATTATAAATGTCGTAGCGGAAACAAATCAAAAAAATAAACTATTTATGGAAACTTCAACTTTAAACAGCCTATTGCTTAAGGGTAGAATAATTGATGGTGCGGATGAAATTTTAAGTGATCATGCACTTAGCTTTATTCAGGATCTAGAGGAAGAGTTTGGATCCAGAAGGCTGGCTTTATTAGAAAATAGACTAGAAAGACAGAAAGATATTAATAATTCTATTCTCCCTGACTTTTTAGAAGAAACAAAGGATATTAGAGAAAGTGAATGGAGTGTTGGAAGTATCCCTGATGATCTTTTAGATAGGCGTGTTGAAATAACAGGACCTGTTGATCGTAAGATGATTATTAATGCATTAAATAGTGGTGTGAGAGTTTTTATGGCAGATTTTGAAGATTCTAATTCTCCAACATGGGAAAATTGTATTAATGGTCAAATAAATTTAAGGGATGCAGTAAATAAGACTATTACCTTTGATCACCCTTTAAAGGATAAAACCTATAGTTTAAATGATGATACTGCAACACTCATGGTTAGACCGAGGGGATGGCATTTAGAAGAAAAAAATGTAACCTTAAATGGACGGTGTATATCAGCCTCATTATTTGATTTCGGATTATATTTTTATCATAATGCTAAAAATTTAATAAAGCACTCTAGCGGTCCTTATTTTTATTTACCTAAAATGGAAAGTCATCTTGAGGCAAGATTATGGAATGATGTTTTTGTATATTCTCAAGCACAGCTTGGAATCCAAAATGGAACAATTAAAGCGACTGTTCTTATTGAGACTATTATGGCAGCCTTTGAAATGGAAGAAATTTTGTATGAACTAAAAGATCATTCTGCTGGACTTAATTGTGGTAGATGGGATTATATTTTTAGTTTCATAAAGAAATTTAAAGAGCACTCAGATTTTGTTCTTCCGGACAGATCTCAAGTTGGTATGGATAGACATTTTTTAAGTTCATATGTAAAGCAGCTTATTTATGTTTGTCATAAAAGGGGAGCTCATGCAATGGGAGGTATGGCAGCACAAATTCCAATTAAGAATGATCAAACTGCAAATGAATTAGCAATGAATAAAGTAAAAAATGATAAAAAAAGAGAAGCAAATGCTGGGCATGATGGAACATGGATAGCTCATCCAGGTTTAAGTAGCATTGCACTTAATGCATTTGATAAAGTAATGCCACGTCATAATCAGATTAATAAAGAAAATCTAGATCCTAATATTACAAAAGAGGATCTTTTAAAAGTTCCCTCAGGTGAAATCACAGAAAATGGATTAAGAGAAAATATTAAAGTTGGGATTCAATATGTAGAAGCTTGGTTAAGAGGTAATGGTTGCGTTCCTTTATATCATTTAATGGAAGATGCTGCAACAGCAGAAATATCAAGAGCTCAGTTATGGCAATGGATAAAAAATAGTGCCAGTTTAAATGATGGTAGAAGAATATCAAATGAATTGTTTTTAACCATTTTAAATGAAGAATTAGAGTTAATTAAAAAAGAAGTAGGTGAAGAAAAATATAATTCAGGAAAATTTGAGTTAGCAACTAAGCTTTTTTCTGATATGATTCAAAAAGATGATTTTGATGAATTCTTAACATTACCTGCATATCAATTTATTTAAAAGGAGAGAGAATGAGCAATAGACAGGATCTAGAGCAAAACTTAATTAAGGATTGGAATGAGAATCCAAGATGGAAAGGAATAGCTAGGCCATATACTGCAAAAGAAGTAATTGCCCTTAAAGGTTCAATAAATATAGAGCATTCAATTGCCAAGATAGGTGCTGAAAAATTTTGGAATTTATTACAAAAAGATAAACCGGTTTGTGCTCTTGGTGCATTAACTGGTAATCAGGCAATACAAGAAGTCCAAGCTGGAATGAAAGCAATTTATTGTTCAGGATGGCAGGTTGCAGGAGATAATAATACAGCAGGGACAATGTATCCAGATCAAAGTTTATATCCAGTTGATTCAGTTCCAAAATTAGTTGAAAAAATAAATAATTCTCTTCTTAGAACAGATGAAATTCATTGGGCTGATAATAAAAATGATATTGATTGGATAGTTCCCATTATTGCAGATGCTGAAGCTGGATTTGGTGGTAATTTAAATGCATTTGAACTAATGAAGGCTATGATTAAAGCTGGCGCTTCTGCTGTTCACTGGGAAGATCAATTATCTTCAGCAAAGAAATGTGGTCATTTAGGTGGTAAGGTCCTAGTCACTACTGCTGAAGCAATAAGTAAGCTTGTTGCAGCAAGACTGGCTTCAGATGTTATGGGTGTTCCTACTATTATCATTGCAAGAACAGATGCAAATGCAGCCAATCTGCTTACTAATAATATTGATGATAGAGATAAAAAATTTATAACAGGAGAACGCTCAGCTGAAGGTTTTTATTATGTTAAAAATGGTTTAGATCAAGCAATTAATAGAGGTCTATCTTATGCTCCATATTCAGATATGCTTTGGTGTGAAACTGCCAAGCCAAACCTTGATGAAGCTAGAGAATTTGCGAGTGCAATTCATGCTGAATATCCAGGTAAGTTATTAAGTTATAATTGTTCTCCTTCATTTAATTGGAAAGAAAATTTAGATGAAAAAACAATGCGTTCATTTAGAGAACAATTATTTGATATGGGGTATAAATATCAGTTTATTACTTTAGCTGGATGGCATAATCTGAATCTCGGAATGTTTACTTTAAGTAAAAACTATTTAGAATCAGGTATGCTTGCATATTCAAATATGCAGCAAAAAGAGTTTGAGAATGAAAAATATGGTTTTAGGTCTGCAAAACATCAAGGTTTTGTAGGGACAGGATATTTTGATAAAGTGCAAAATACAATTTCTCAAGGTAAAAGTGCTACGGTTGCAATGAAGGGCAGCACTGAGGAAGAACAGTTTGAAAAAAACGCAGTTTAGTGCATTCTTGTTTGTATCTCCTCGCATAAAAAGAAAAAGCCCCTAGATTTTAGGGGCTTTTTTAAATACAAAAAACCCCAACA
>CAYSDL010000014.1:19089-36131 GCA_964429875.1 uncultured bacterium | reverse complement strand
TATATTCAATCTTAGAAAAGGCGAGCCTTCTGTTATGGAAGGCTCGTTTTTTTTATATTAATTAATTGGAGAAAAACGAATTGCTTGACCACCCCCATAGCCAAGATCTAGGGTTAGCTCATCACCTTTTGAGAAAATTTTATTTTCTATAATCACTTCCTCAGGATTTATTTCCCAGTTAGCATTAACTGGATCTTTATAAATAGTTGCATTATATTGTTTCCCAAATGAAAGAAATGAAAGTGTAATATTAATTTCTCTTTCATCTTCATTTGTTATACTTCCAAGATACCAATCCTCACTATTAATATCTTTTCTTACTGTTGTAATATATTGTCCAATTTCGCCATTAAGAACAATTGTGTTTTCCCAATCAGTAGGAACATCAAGAATAAATTGAAAAGCTGGATGTCCTTCATAATTTGATGGAAGGTCTGCAGCCATTTGGACAGGAGCATAAATAATCACATAAAGAGCAAGTTCTTTTGCAATAGTACTGGGGATATGGTGATCTTCATTGATTCTTCTATCATCCTGACTATGGTATCTATATTCTTTTAGATTAAAAATTCCAGGCGTATAATCCATAGGAGCACCCAATAATCTTGTAAAAGGTAAAATGGTTGTGTGATTTGGTTTATTATTATAATCCTTAGGCATAAATCCATTAAATTCTTGTCCTCTTGCACCTTCTCTTGATAACATATTTGGATATGTTCTTCTAAGACCAGTATCTTTGATAGGTTCGTGCACTACGATACTAACCTCATATTTAGCAGCAGTCTCAAGAACTTTACGAAAATGTTCAATCATATACTGGCCATGATGCCATTCTTTAAAGACATTTCCATCTTTATCAATTCTTTTTATGTTTTGACTCCCATCATTTACATAACCTGTTTTAACAACTCTAATTCCATTTCTTTGACAATATGCAAAAGCGCTATCTAATTGTGCCTCATAATTATTAATTTGGGTGCCTGTTTCATGATGACCTACAATACGTATTCCTTTTTCTTTAGCATACTCAGCTATTTTTTTATTATCAAAATCAGGGTGAGTATGATAAAAATCAAAATTCTCTCCCTCTCCAGTGCAACACCAATTTTCATCCCATCCGGTATTCCATCCTTCAACTAAAACACCATTAAATCCATATTTTGATCCAAAATCGAGATACTCTAATACTCTTTCTGTCTTAGCCCCATGATGAGGTCCTGACCCCCATGATGATTGATTAGTCCCTATCATTTCCCACCATAAACCAATATATTTTCCAGGTTCAATCCAATCTGTGTTTTTAAGTTTATTTGGTTCATTTAAATTTAGAACAAGAGTGGACATCGCAATTTCACTTGGATTGTTTCCTACAATAATTGTTCTCCAAGGGGTATCTAAAGGAGCTGTTGCTTTAACTTTTATTCCATCAGACCATGGAATCAAATCACATTCCATATTTTTTGTCCCATCAGCTTTTAGAGTCATGCTAGAATAATTTGTTAGATTTGCTTCATGGATTGAAATAGTAATCCCATCTTTTCTTTGTGTTGTAAATGGTGTTTGAACAGCTTCTGGACCAATGCGTGGACCATTAAGATATTCAACTAATTCTGAAAATTTGTCTCTTGAAATTTCGCTTATAAGAGTATTTGCATATAAAAACTCATATCGTCTATATGCATATGCTGGAATCCACCATGAAGGAGAATCTTCAGTAAAATTAAACTCTGTTAATTCATTGGTTATATTAAATGAATTTATTCCATTTTGCTTTGGTATTTCATATCTAAAGCCAAGTCCATCATTAAAGATTCTAAAACGAATAATCATTTCTTTTCCACTATCTTTTGAGATAATATCTAAAGCTAATTCATTATGATTATCAGATATGACTTTTTGTTCTCCCCAGACTTGATCCCAATCCCCAGTGTTGTTACTTATTGTCATTCCTTCAATTGATAGGTCCTCTGAAAAATCAAATTGATCTGATATTATTCCTAAGGCTGATTCTTTAAGAATAATTTTTTTATTTTTAATCAATGAGTATAATATCTTTCCATTTTTAGATTTTACTTTTAATGTGAGAGAATTATCGGGAGATGAAATTTCTTTTTTTATAGTATTATTAATAACAGCTCCAATAAAATTATCATTTGCACATGTGAAAAACAGTATTGACATTAAAAGAATAAAATAATTTTTTTTGAAAAAATTCATAGGTTAGATCCTTATTTATTATGATTATTTTTGTATAAAAACATGCAAAATGATTACAAGTTTTTACTTCGTTAAATTAATATTATTTTATAATTTTCTTCACCGTTTTTTTTGAGCATGTATATTGGATGAAATTGATAGGAATGATAATGAAAGATAAAAACAAACAATTATTAAAGAGTATTATTTTTTGTATTTTTGTAAATGTTGTGTTTTCAAACTATGTATACTGGGAGCCAGAGGTTCCTGTTCCTGGTGGAGATATTACAATTTACTATAATACAATTGAAGGGATTCTCCCTGATAATACATTCCCTGTATACATTCACCTAGGATATAATGGATGGATGGATACTGATGATTATGCAATGTCATATTATCCTGCAAATGGCGCAGGTTGGTGGAAATATGATTATCAGATACCTGAAGATGTTGAGACTATTGATTTTGTGTTTACAGATTTAAATGATAATTGGGATAACAATGGGGGCATAGGTATTGATTGGCATATTAGTTTAAATTATTTTTGGACACCATTCAATCCATCACCAAATGAAAATTTTGAGATTGTGTTAAATAATATAGAACAGGGAGGATCTATTGTATGGACTGTAGATTCAGGTGGCGGACACACTGCTCCAATTGAGGATTATTGGCCGGATAGTTCATATATGTTAGATGGCGTTGTTCATTCTCCTTTATCGTTATCTGATTCAAATACAGGAATTATTAATTTCAATCCATTTCAATCAGGGGAACAGATTGTATATTCATTGAAATTTAAAATATTGTGGGAAGATGGAAACTATGATATGAGTGAAAATGGTCAGATTATTTACTATGACATCTATTTTGATTATATCCCTACTGAGAATGACCCATATGTTGATTTTATTTCACCCATACAAGATGAACAAATTATAGGAAATGTCCAAGTCAATCTTGAAGGAAGTGCTGATGCAGTAGAATTATGGCTTGATGGAAATTTATTAACAATAATAGAATCTGAACCATTTGAGTATTTATGGCAACCTGAATCTGGATTATTTGGAGATCTACAGCTAGTAGCAAAATCAATATATAATAACGGATTGGTTTCATTTTCATTTGTAGATTTTTATTTATTATATGAAGTTGAAGAGCAGGCAGCTCCCCTCGGCATAAAAGATGGAGTAAATATTGATGGAAATAATGTGATTTTTTCTATTTATGCACCTGGCAAAGATTATATATCCATTAAAGGTTCGTGGAATGACCAGTATCCTAATGGAGAAATCATGAAATTATCTGGAGATACACTTTGGTGGTATGAAGTATCTCTTGATAATGGAATATATGCATATCAATATAATATTGAAGGTGAAAAATATATAGCTGATCCATGG
This sequence comes from uncultured bacterium, assembly GCA_964429875.1. Taxonomy (GTDB): domain Bacteria; phylum Fidelibacterota; class Marinisomatia; order SCGC-AAA003-L08; family D37C17; genus CAYSDL01. Next base: position 32,529 of record CAYSDL010000014.1, on the reverse strand, counting down.
TCAGAAAATGTAGAATGGAAAGATCCTTTTACAGGTAATGAAAGTAGTAATTTTCAGCATGCTAAATCTATATTTGAAATAGGTGTCAATGAATATTCATGGAATGATGAATCATATCTACGTCCAGAGGTGAAAGACTTAATTATATATGAATTACATGTAGGTGATTTTTTAGGTGTTGAGGGAGAAATAGGGACCTATAGTAATATAATAGAAAAAATTAATGAGGGATATTTTTCTGATTTAGGTGTGAATGCAATAGAGTTAATGCCAATAAATGAATTTGAAGGTGATTTTTCATGGGGCTATAACTCATCATTTTCTCTTGCTCCAGAGAGCACCTACGGTACTGTAAATGATTTTAAAAATTTAATTGATATTGCACATCAAAACAATATTGCAATATTACTTGATGTAGTCCATAATCACATGTGGGGTTCTTCTCCTCTTTTTCAACTATATCAACCTTTAGATAATTACAATTGGCAAGATCATGATTTTGAATTATGTCCTTATTTTGATGATGAGCCATCTGATTGGGGATATAAATTAGAGCATTGGCATAATATTAATGGCAGATCATATAGAGGTTGGAAATATGTAGAGGATTCTCTAATTCATTGGGTAGAAAATTTTCATATAGATGGATTTAGGTTTGATTATGCAGAAGGTATTGGTTGGGATGGTGATTACAATGGTGCATCTTATTATGCCAGTATTTTAAATAGCATTGATTCTTCTTTGATTTTAGTTGCTGAAACTGATAATTCTTATCAGATCAATAATACATTTTTTGATTCTGGATGGGACTACAGTTATCACCATAATATATTTGATAATATAATGGATATATATATTGATGTTAATAATATAACCAACCATATCAATGCTTATTCTCAGGGGTATAACTTTGTTACTGGTCCTATAAATTATATTGAATCCCATGATGAAAATAGATTAGCCTATCAATCAACAGAGTTTCAAGGCCATTCACTTGAAGAAGCATATAAACGTTCTATGCTTGGTTCTTCTATTTTATTTACAAGTCATGGTGTACCTATGATTTATCAGGGGCAAGAGTTAGGTCAAAATTCTCCTGGTAGAGATTCTGGTGGCTATCCAATCCCTCAGCCTGTTCAATGGTCAAATTTAGATACAGAATTAGCTTCAAATTTAAATGAGCACTATAAAAAAGTACTAGCATTAAGAAATAATTATAGTGTTCTTAAAGAATCTCCACTAGAAATTAAGTATGCTGATAATGGAACTAAATCACTTGTTTATTGGAGAGCTAATGATTCTGAGAAAGTTGTTGTAGCTGTAAATTTAGATACAGAAGATCATGTGCTTGATATTCAATTTCCTCAAAATGGACCATGGGTCGATCTTATTAATGATATAGCAATCGATATTGATTCTGATTGGTATGGTGGATTTAATTTAGCCGCATTAACCTCATATGTTTTTGTTGAAGATAATAGTTCATCCTGTCTCTTGGGAGATGTTACATTAGATGGTATTATCAATGTCCTTGATATAGTGAATTTAGTCAATTATATATTTGGAATTCCTTTTAACGATGATTCACAATTATGTGCTGCTGATTTGAATGGAGATGGTATTATTAATGTAATAGATATAGTGAATCTTGTAAATACAATTCTATCATTATAGTTTCAAACTATATTAAATGAAAAAAATAATAATATATCTTATATTTTTATTACCGCTATTTGCAGGAACTGTAGGAAAAATAAAAGGAAGGGTTTTAGATTCTGTTTCTAAAAATCCAATAATAGGCTGTAATGTCTATTTATCCTCAACAAACTACGGTTCTTCAACTGATTTAGATGGTTTTTTTCTTATCCTTAATGTTCCTCCAGGAGAGTATCAATTAATAGCAAGCATGATCGGTTATGATGATTACAAAATTATAGATATAGAAGTAAATCTTGATTTAACTACATCAATTGACATACAGTTAAATGAATCATCATTAGAAATGGAGAGTGTAGTTATAACTGCAAAAAAAGATCTGATAAATAAAAATTTAACATCAACAACAGCCATTATTACAAAAAAAAGTATTTCAAAACTTCCAGTTAATGAAGTCTCTGATCTATTGAGTCTTCAAGCTGGTTATGTAGATGGTCATCTTAGAGGAGGTCGATCAAGTGAGGTTGCTTACTGGATTGATGGAATGCCTATGACTGATAGCTATGATGGATCTACAGTAATTAATGTAAGCAAAGATGTTATTCGTGAAATGCAATTAATTTCAGGAGCATTTAATGCTGAGTATGGTCAAGCAATGAGTGGAATTGTAAATATAACCACAAATGAAGGAAGTAATAAATTTGGTGGTAGTGCTGATTTTTATACAGGAGATTATTTAAGCAAACATAATGATTTATTTATGAATATTAATAATTTTAATTTAGCCTCTACAAAAAATATTAGTTTAAATCTACATGGAAGTATAATAAAAAATAAGCTTTTTTATTATTTAAGTACACGAAATATTTATTTTAATGGTGTTCATGAAGGTCAAAATATTTATACTCCCTACTCATATGGATATATGCTTCAAGATGAAAATTCAGGAGAAAAATATTGGCATGTTTTAGGTAGTAATGAACAAGATGATAGTTATGTAAATGATATTATATGTAACGGGCCTCAAAATTGTATGGATGATTTTGAAGAATATTTAAACCTTTTGAATGAAGCTCACACTAATCCAAACCCAATGGGGAACAAAGAATTTGCATCTATGGATTGGAATATAAAAAAATATGGTCAATTAAATTTAATTTGGAAACCATTCCAAAAAACTAAAATAAAATACTCTCATTTTAATGATGATATTGAGTTTCAGGATTATGATAGATACTATAAATTAAATCCTGATGGAAATCTACTAAAGTTTAGAAAAGGAAAAACAGATTTATTACAAATTAATAAAACCTTAAATCAAAATTCATTTTTTACGATTGGTTTTATAAAGTATAATAAGCTTTATGAACATAATTCCTTCAAAAATACATCTGAACAAGTTCATGATGATTTAAATAATCAAAATACTCCAGCTTATAGTTTTTCTGTTGGAGGGGCGAACCAAAGTGTTTTTAAAAGAGAAACAATAACAGAGATAGCAAAGTTTGATTACACAAATCAGATTAATCATGCTCATCAAATAAAATTTGGTTTTGAGTACAAAAATCATGAAATATTTTACAGTGATATAAATCTTCAATATTATATGGAGGGGGGTTTTAATCCTATCTATGATAGCCCCTTTGTTCAAGCTACAGTTGATGATATTTCTTCAATAAATACAAGCATCTATGATTTTAAACCTAAAGAATCAAATATATACATTCAAGATAAGATTGAATTAGATGAGCTGATTATTAATGTTGGAATAAGATTTGATTATTTTGACCCTAAAGGTTTGTTGTTATCTGATCCTGAAGATCCATTTATATATGATCCTATTAAGCCTGAGTATATATATGATTGTAGTAATAATGATGGATATTGTGGTGATAATGAAGAGTTGCAAACTCTAGCTGATAGATTAGAATATTGGTATACTCCTACCTTATCAAAATCAATGATCAGTCCAAGGCTAGGAGCATCATTCCCAATATTTGATAGAGGAGTTTTTCATTTTTCATACGGACATTTTTTTCAAATCCCTAAATTTGAACTTTTGTATTATAATGCAGACATTGCTCTTGATAGAGGAGGAACAGGGAATATAGGTGTGATCGGAAATCCTGACTTAGAACCTGAAAAAACTGTAAGCTATGAAGTAGGTATTCAGTATAAAATAGATAAATTAAGTGCTATTGATATGACTATGTATTTTAGAGATATAAGAGATTTAACAGGGACAAGAACTGAAGTCATTTATACTCATAATGGATCAACTTATTATCAATATGAAAATTCAGATTTTGCTTTTGTTAAAGGCTTAGTTTTTTCATATAAAAAGAACTTTTTAAATGGAATCTCAGTAACTCTTGATTATACATTTCAACAAGCCAATGGCACTGCTTCTGATCCATTTGATGCCTATAATGCTTCAATATCAAATTCTTATCCTGAAATACATGTTGTCCCATTAGACTGGGATCAAACTCATACAATTAATACAACTTTATATTATGATACAAAGTATTGGGGAGTAGGAATAATTTCAAAAGTTGGTTCAGGGCAACCATATACCCCTTCAATTAATCAAAATTTTTCAACTCTTGCAATCAACTCAAGAGTAAAACCTGTTACATGGAATATAGATATGAGAACCTATTTCTTTGTACCCTCTATGAAAAACACAAAATTTTATATTAATATTTTTAATGTTTTTGATCACTTAAATCATATTAATGTTTATAATGATACAGGAAGAGCTGATATAACTGGATATAGACAGGAAGCATTTTCACAAAATACTGACCAATTAATAAATACAATTGATGATTGGTTTAATAATGAAACATTCTATTCTTCACCAAGAAGGATAGAGTTAGGGTGTCAAATTGATTTCAATTAAAAAATATATTAATATCATTCTATTATTTAGTATCACTTTTCTCCAGGAAGAATCAGGAGACATTTATAGAAGGTACGGTATCCATAATGGGAATCTTGTTAGAACTGTTTTTAGTAATTGGGGAGTTGTAGGACAACCTGGAGATAAAGGACCAAGGGGTGCATGGCTGGATGACAATAATGGTTATATTGGAGATGTTAGTTTACTTGTAGGTGTAGAAATTACATCTAATAATCAAAATGAAGATCCCATCACATTTCACTCTGTTGTTACTTGTCCAGTTGATAGGCCCTCACAATCAGGTCCTGATCAATCAAACTCTGGATTGCGATGGGGATTTGAACCTGTTTCTGGATATCTAAATCCTTCTCAGCAGTATGTAGCTATGAGTACTAATCAGAGCAGTTGGCCTAATTCATGGCCAAATGACGAGTGTAATTGGAGTGGCGATTGGTGTGGCTATTTTGGTAAGGATACACAATACATTCAACAGGAGAGTTTTTATGTTATGAATGATAATAATGATGAAGAATTTAATTATGCTAATAATAATGAATGGGGAGTTTCATTTAAACCTGATGAAGATAATCAAAGCATGAATGGTCTTGGTCTTGATGTTAAAGTTAGAGGAATGCAGTGGCAGCAAATATTAGCACAAGATTGCATTTTCTTTTTATATGAAATAACTAATAATAGCCAGACAGAGTATAAGAAAGTAGTCTTGGGTGAATTAGTGGGGACCTATATTGGAAATGTAGAAAGTGAAGCAGATGACGATTGGTCATTTTTTGATGTAAATGCAGATCTAACTTATACAGGTGATTTTGATAATACCATAACTAACAATCCAAATTGGGTTGGAGATGTTGGTATGGTTGGATATGCCTTTCTTGAAAGCCCAGGTAATCCTTATGATGGAATAGATAATGATGGTGATTATGGGAGTTCTCCTTTTATGTTTTCTGAGCAAAATTTTGAAGAAAGAGTTATTAACATAGGAGATTATGTTATAACTATTGATGAAGAGTATAGAAGAACAAAAGTAGAAATTGTAGATGAAATAACAACATTGATTTCACAGGGAAGAGAAATAACAATTGTGGCAGGTGAATCATTGTTTGTTGAAGGGAATGAACTCGAAGATGAATCTATAAATGAAAATGCATTTAATGGATTAGATGATGATTTAGATGGCCTTATTGATGAAAATTATTATCTGCATTATAGGCAAAAAAGAGTTTTTTATGATGAAAATACAGGTGTTGAACAAACCCTTTTTGATATTGTAAATCCAAGAGCATATGTAAACTATTTATCATTAGATAATAGCGATGGATATATTATTGATGATTTAGCCGATTTAATTGATGAGAGAAGAGATGATGGAATTGATAATGATAATGATTGGATTGCTAATGTACATGATGTAGGAACAGATGGATTAGCTGGAACTTCAGATCCTGATGGAACTGAAGGAAATGGTATCCCCGATTCAGGAGAACCAAACTTCGATAAGACTGATCCTGATGAATCAGATCAAATAGGATTAACTAGTTTTGATTATTTTGTTCCTTCCTCTGAGTATCCTATGAGTGATGATGAAGCATTATGGAACAAACTATCTCCAGGTTTTTTTGATGTCCCCGAATCTATTCAAGATGGTAACCCTACATCTGGAGAAGATGGAGATTTTATATTTGGTTCTGGATATTTTCCTTTAAGACCAGGGCAAACAGAACGTTTTTCTATTGCTTTAATTTATGGCCAAGATAAATTTGATTTAGATAGGAATAAAGAGATTGTACAAGAAATTTATGATAATGATTACCAGTTTCCACCACCACCTTCTAAACCAGAATTAACAGTTGTCCCTGGTGATTCAAAGGTTACTTTATATTGGGATAGAGTAGCAGAAACAACAATAGATCCAGTTCTTCTTGAATATGATTTCCAGGGCTATAAAATTTATAAAGCTTCAGATCCCAATTTTAATGATGTAAGAAATATTACTAATGCATATGGTATTATTGAAGATTACAGTCCTCTTATGCAATTTGATTTGGCTGATAATATTGACTCACTTTTTTATCCGAATTATGAACTTTTCCAACAATCAGCAGGATTATCATTTAATCTGGGAGATAGTACAGGGTTACAGCATAGTTTTATTGATGAAGATGTAATAAATGGAAGAACATATTATTATGCAATAGCTGCCTATGATTCAGGAGATCCAGAACATTCTTTTCCATCAGAGAATACAAAATATATTACAGTTCTTCCAACAGGAGAAATTATTACTGATAAAAATACTGCTTATGTTACACCTACTTCAGCAGCCTTAGGTTTTGAAGTTGGAGATATTGATATTGAGCATTCTAGTGGTTATTTTGGTACAGGACAAATTAATTGCGAAATTGTTGACCCTGAAAAAATAACAGGTCATGAGTATTTAGTAGAATTTTGGGATTCTTCTAATGATGGACTTGATAATAATTTAGATAGTGAGTTAGATCAAAATGACACAGATGAAATTATTCCAATTACAACATTTTATAGTGTATATGATGAAGAAATAATTTCTGTTGAATTTGAATTATTTATTTATGACACAACTTATTTTAATCTTGAAAATAAAAATATTATTGAGGAATCATTTGAACTATATAAAAATAATACCTTGGTTTCAACAGATCACTATATTGTTGATTATGATTTAGGAAAGATAAAAATTGATGAAGATGATCTACCAGGAAATTTTGAAGCAAAGTTTAATCATTATCCTATTTATAAAAGTCCATATATTCAGGGAGCAATGTGGGATCCTAATCTTATTGATGATGAAAATCAGAATGAGTATGATAATTATGATGGAACATCTCTTTGGATTGAGGAAGTTCAAGATGCAGAAGTTTTTGATGGCATAATGCTTGATTTTAATAATGATTGGGCTATTGGTTATGAAAGTAGTAAATGGATTATAGATGGTCAAGAAACTGATTCAACAGAGGATATTTTAGATATTGCAGTTGATACATTGAGTTATCCTGAATTTGATTTAACTGCATTTGCATCTCCTAATAATTATATGATAGTCTTTAGTGATCAATCAGCATATGGAGAAGATTTATCAGGAAATTCTACTAATTTCAAAGTTTTTGATATCACAAATGATATTGAATTAAACTATCAATTTCTAGGATCACAAACAAATAATGAAATAGATCATCTAGATAGAATTTATTTATTTGAAGATTATCCTTCAAATACATCTCTTTATACTTGGAATATTGAATTCTCATATTTTCCAAGTCAACAAGAGGATTCTCCAATTATGCAATTTGGTGATGATGATACATTGTATTTATATACATCGAAACCATTTAGATATGGAGATCATTTTTCTATTACAACCTATGCTCCTATTATTAATGAGTCTTCAAATAATATTAATTTATCTGATATAAAAGTAGTGCCAAATCCTTATATCGCAGTAAATGCATTAGAATCATCGCTACCACCAGGGATATCTAGTGGGAGAGGTGAAAGAAAAGTAGAATTTCAAAATATTCCAAGTGGCTCAATAATTAAAATCTTCAATATTAGAGGGCAGCATATTAGAACATTATATCATGACGAAAATATTTTTGATGGCTCTGTTAGTTGGGATTTAAGAACAAAAGAGAATATGGATATTGCTTATGGTGTTTATATATATGTAGTTGAGTCTGATTTTGGTGTTCACAAAGGAAAAATTGCTATAATAAAGTAAAATGAAAATAAAATTATTATATATTATTTTTTTAACATTATTATTTCCATCTCAATCAAAAGTTGGAACAACAGCAGCTCAATTTTTAGGAATTGGAGTTGGTTCAAGAGCGATGTCAATGGGAGGAGCTTTTACTTCTATGATTGGAGACCCAAGTAGTTTGTACTGGAATCCTGGAACTATTGTCCATATAAAAAGTGATAAGTTCCAAATCACTAATGCTGATTGGCTTATAGATACAAATTGGCTATATGGTTCTTATATTTATAAAATAAACCACAAAAGTTCAATAGCAGGAAATATTTTTTATTTAGATTATGGTGATGAGGAAATAACAACTATTTATGATCAAGATGGAACAGGAAATTACTGGTCAGCCAGTGATATCTCAGCAGGACTATATTATGGATCTCTGCTTACAAATAAATTTTCGTTTGGAGCTGGAATGAAATATATAAGACAAACAATTTATAATGAATCAGCTTCTACTATTGCATTTGATGTTGGCCTTCTTTATAAAAATAATGATAATGATTTCAGATTAGGTGTTAATATATCAAATATAGGTATTGATATTAATCTTGAAGGCAATGATCTTTATGTTGACTGTGATATTGACCCTGATAATTCAGGGAATAATGATAATATTCCATGTATTCTTGAAACAGAAAAATACCCACTCCCTATATTTTACAGGATAGGTGTTTCAAGAGATAATAAGTTTTCTTCCAATCTAATTTCTACGACATCAATTGATTGGGTTATTCCAAGTGATGATGTGGAACATCTAAATATTGGAATTGAAATAAATTATTATGAAAAATTATTTATAAGAGCTGGATATCGTCATATTGGAAAAGAAGATACTGAAGAGGGGTTAACCTTTGGTTTGGGAACAAATTTATATTTGTTTGGTATGGACTTTGATTTGAATTATACTTATCATGATTTTGGTGTTTTTGGACATTTGCCATATTTTGAATTTATTTTTAACTTTTAAAGAAATATGAAATTAATAAAAGTACATATTATCCATCTTTTTTTTTCTTTTTCGTTTTCATTAACTGTTACATTTAATGTTGATATGCAGGAACAGTATATAACAGAAAATGGAATTCATATAGCAGGAGCCGATACTCTCACTGCATCATCTTTTGGTATGAATTTAGACTCACTTGAAATAAATCCCTGGAGTCCCCAAGATATTACATTGAGTGATAACAACTTTGATGGAGTGTTTTCTACTTCTATTCAGTTAGATTCTAATACTGTATATGCATATAAATATATTAATGGATATGATTATGAACTTCTAGGCTTGCCTGATAGAATTTTAGGAACAGGAGAAGAAGATATTATTCTTGATTTAGAGTGCTATGATAAAATAGATGAAGATTGCGATGTAACTGATAATAGTTTTGTTGAAGTGATATTTACTGTTGATATGAGTGAAGTAGAAATATCTGAATATGGTGTATATATACTAGGAGCTAATCAAGACTTTTCAAACTTTGGATATGATATAGATACATTGGAGCCAATTCCAGCTTATGATCCCTCAGCCCTTAGTTTATTTTCACAAGGTGAAGGAGTATATTCAATTTCTGTTTACTTAGAGCCTGGAATAGAGTATCAGTATAAATTTGTAAATGGAAATGAGTGGTCAGGAGTAGAACAAACAGATAGAAACATTGTATTATCCGCAGTCAAAGGAATGATTTTAAATGAAGTATGTTATAATTCCATTGAAGATTGTCCAGAGTTTACAACCTTAGTTGAAAATTTAACCTTCAAAACTGATGTATCTAATGCCATTTCAAATAGTGGTTTTGAACTGGGAGATGAAATTATTGTTAGGTGGGGATATGGTGAAACACAAATAAATGAAAGAACAGATACCTTAAGTTTATTACCCTTTTCATATACATATAAAATTGATATTGATAGTGTAATGATATCAGAAGAAACAGGTCTCTATTACCAATATTATAAATTATTAGATAATAGTGAATCTAGAGAAATATTTTTTAATTTCGAATATGATAGTGATGATGTATACTTAGCAGAAAGAAGATTTTTCTCATTTTCTGATGTAAGTGATTTTTCTGAAATTTCTATTAATGATAATGTTGACTCAAATGTTGAACAAAGAAGAATGCCAGTATTTTTAAATACTGATTCTATAGATGAAGAAGTGCAGGTTACTTGGACTATTGACCTTGCTCCAGCATATTTCCAAATATTATCTGGCGATACTTTGTTTGATATACAGGGGACATATGATGTTACAAATGTAGATAGTCTTTATGAATGGGGGGTTTGGATGAATGGACCTGCTTCTATGCCTGCTAATGGAGAGACATGGACACAATGGGGCTCTACTTTGCAGGGGACAACCTCAAAAAAAATGTGGGATGATGGTTCTCATGGAGATGATGTTTCAGGAGATCATATTTATACGATTCAGTTAACCTATGATGGTGAATCTCAAATAGGGCAAGAATGTAAATTCGGAATAAAAGGTGGAGATAATGAATCATCATTTGGATTGAATCATTATGAAAACATTAACACTTCTGATCCTAATATTCATATTTATTGGGGGTCCATTAACCCTGTTTTTTATAATGCTTGGGATTTTGATGAAAACATTCCTAATGAGATTGAGGATTGTAACATAATGGATACAAATTTAGATGGTAGTATAAATGTAGTTGATATTGTTACCCTGGTTAATATTATCTTCAATGTTATTGAACCCAGTGATCAACAATTATGTGCAGCTGATGCAAACATTGATGGTCAAATTAATGTTGTAGATATTGTGACTATAGTAAATTCTATATTGAGTTATTAATATTTTTAATCATAATCGATGCTCCAATCATAGTTGATCTTTCTCTTAACTTGCTTGGAGAGATAATAATATTATTTATAGTAAATGATGGAGCATGAATTTTTATTTCATCAATCATAGTATTTTTAAAACAATCAAAAGCATTAGATAAACCTCCACCTATAGATATGACATGAGGATCAATCATATTAATAATATGACTTAGAACAACTCCAAGATTGTGGCCATATTCATGATAAATTTGAATGGCTTTTTCATCACCTTTATTATAATAATCCTCAATAATAACAGGACTTATTTCTTCTCCATATAGATCTTTAGCTCTTTTCCTAATAAATCTAATGCATACATTTTCCTCGCATCGGCCCCATTCAAAAGGAGATAGTCCATATTCTAAAGCAAATCCATTACCACCTGTAAATAGTTCTTTATTTATAACAAGTCCAAATCCAAGTCCAGTTCCAAGAGTTACTCCCATTACAACATTGTTTTTTCTGTATTGTGAATACCATTCTCCAAGTGTGAATAGATTTGCATCATTTTCAATAAATGTGTCTATACTTAATCTTTTAGTGAAGTCACTTGCAATATTATAATTTTTAAAAATTTCAAGGTTAGGAGTGTTTAAAATAGTTCCTTTTTTTGAATCTAATGGACCAGGCGATGCAATTCCAAGCCCTAAAATATCATCTTTATTGATATTATTTTGATTAATTAGAGAATTAACCTGATCAATGATAGCATTAATAACTTCTTCTTTGCCATCATAATATCTTATTTTATCTTTATCAGATATTGCTATTTCATTTAATGATTGTGAAAAAATACCAGTATTGAAGGTCGTTCCACCAATATCTATTGCAACTATATATTTCATTTTATATTATTCATTTGAAATTATTAATTCTACAATCTCTACAATATCAATAACATTTAATAGACTATTAAAATTTAAATCAGCAGCTAATATTTGACAAATATCTAAATTTGAATAAGAATTATTTAAAATAATATCAACTACATAAACAATATCAATAACGTTTAATTGATTATCAATATTAATATCTCCTGTAATTTCATTACAATCTATATTTTCACTTATATCAGTAAGGCTTAAAATAAGGTGTCCATTATATATATTTGTATTTAAGGGTGTAAATGAACAGAAATTGCCTCCAAAAGATCCAGATGAATTATCTTCCCATATAGAAGCATTAAATTCACTAAAATCATCTGTCCATTCTAATGTGAAATTATTATCAGTTCCATAATTCCCATTTCCAGGAGTGAAATTGTAAAAAGAAACATAATCATAATAGGAATGTTTTGGTGTATCATTTTCATCCCATTCACCAACCCAGTCTTCCCAGATAGCTGGCCATATATTCATCATAATTTTTTGAGAAAAATTTAAATCATCAACAATGGATTCTAATTGTTGATATACCTGTTCTCCATCTACAAACCATTTTATAGAATAAGGGGTCCACTCAAATGCATAGTTATGAAATTCTATATGTGGATTAAAACCAACTTCAATGATTTCTCCATAAGACCAGGAGTTAGGATCTCCAGGATGATGAGTAGTAAATTGTACGCTATTATCACGATTCCCCGTCATTTCTACATCAATTTCATTCCAGTTTAAATTACCAAGATCTGATTCCCAGTTTGTATTGTAAGTAAAAAATGAACTTACAATTCCATCTCCATCAGAAGATTTCATTCTAACCTCAAATCTTCCATATAAATAAGAATTATCAGTCTGGATGCCTCCAACATTACATCCTTCCCAATTTGAACAATTATTTAATCCGCAACAATCCCAACTATGTGTTTCAAGAATAACATCATTATTTAGTATTTCAAATCCATAATTAGCATAACTATCATTAGGATTAAAATCACATTCGGATCCTATCGGAGGCTGCCCCATTAGCCCCCAGCCTGACCAATTATCAAAATCTCCTGTAATGACGTATACAAATTGATATTCACCATTACTAAAACTACAATCTGTAATAGTAAAAATATTATCTCCATCACTATCAGTTAAATTGATTCCCCATCCCCAGCTATTCCAGCTACCATTAGCATTGACAATCCAATTTCCATCAGGAATATCTTGAAATTCGTTTAAATCTAAATTAAATGTAACGCATTGAGAGAATAGGAAACAGTTAAAGATTATAATTGATAATATTTTCAATAAAAAATTCATAATTATTTTTATACCTATATAACTTATAA
>CAYSDL010000014.1:0-18989 GCA_964429875.1 uncultured bacterium | reverse complement strand
ATAACTTATAATATAAAAAATATCAATATATTAGAGTTATATAGTTACATAATGAAAGAAATTATATATTTTATTAATATATATAGAATTGTTAAGTTACTTTTAATAAGATAGGTAAAGAATTAATGTTTAATAAAAGCGCAATTATATTTATTTTTTTAACCCTCTGTTATACAGGATCAATCACATTTAATATTGATATGAGCAGTCAGAATTTTCCAAATGATAATTATAATAATGTTGTTATAAATGGAAGCTGGAATGATTGGTCAGGATGGGGCGTTACTTTGGTTGATAGTGATGGAGATAATATTTTTACTGGAGATTTAAATATTGAAGATGGTACATATCAATATGTCATTGCATTAACAGGAGCTGTTGATAGTTGGTCAGGTTGGGGGGAGATAATTAATGCTCCAATAGGTTCAAGCTGCGATTTTAATCCTGACGATGAGTGGGCTAATTATGGTTTTATTTTATCTGGATCTAACATAGAACATTCTTATTGTGCTGGAAGTTGTGATGAAATTTGCCCAGAAAATAGTGATGGAGGAGGCGATAGTGGTGATGATGGTGGTGATGATGGCGGTGAAAATAATGAAGAATATATTCTTGTTTGGAGTGATGAATTTAATGATACTGCAATTGATGAGAGTAAATGGAATTTTGAAACAGGAAATGGAAACTGGGGATGGGGAAATGGTGAGCACCAGTATTATAGACAAGAAAATGCTTCCATAGAAAATGGAAAACTTGTAATTGAAGCACGAAATGAATCATATGGAGGTTTCAATTATACATCTACTAGAATGCAAACAAGAAATAAGGCTGATTTCTTATATGGAAAAATCTCTGCAAGCATTAAAGTTCCTGAGGCTGGTGGAACATGGCCTGCTTTTTGGCTTATGCCAACAAATTCAGTTTATGGTGGGTGGCCTCATAGTGGCGAAATTGACATCATGGAACATTATGGCTGTGATCCTGGCCATGTACATTCTACTGTTCATAACAATACTTATAATTGGAATGGTGGGATTCCACCTACTAGCTACAGTACTTATACAAGCGCAACATCAGATTTTCATATTTATGAAGTCGAGTGGACAGAAGATGAGCTTAAATTTTATGTAGATAGCAATTATATTGGAACATATTTTAGAACTAATGGTGGTTGGCAACAATGGCCTTATGACCAAGAGTTTTACGTTATTTTAAATCTTGCAATTGGCAGCCATTTTATGCCATGTGAAACAGAAAACAATCTTTTTCCGCAAAGATATGAGATTGATTATGTTAGAGTGTATCAATTAAGTGAATGCTCTCTTCCTGGAGATGTATCTGGAGATGGAAATTTAGATGTTATTGATATTGTTCAGATTGTTGATTTTATTCTTAGTCCTAACAATGGAAGTGAAGTAGATAGTTGTTCAGATATAAATAATGATGGTTTTATTAATATAATAGATGTTGTTATTTTTGTTGAAACGATTGTAAATCCTTAGTTCCTATATCATTCATATATTCTAACGTAGTCTATTTCCATCTCTTGTGGAAAAGCACTTGAAGTAAATTCGCAATAACCACCAAAATTTCCACCAATAGCTAGATTAATAATTAAATGAAAATCGATATCAAATGGCCAGCTATCTGGGCCTTCTTGATTATTGTTGAATTGGAAAAACATAGTATCATCAACATACCACTTAATATAACTTTCATTCCATTCAATTCGATATATGTGAAACTCTTCAACATTTAAATTTTGTAAAGTAGATGTTTGCTGGGTTCCATCTTGATGATTGTAATTATTGCAATGAATTGATCCATGAATAGTCCCAAGATCACACCCAACGTGTTCCATAATATCAATTTCCCCACTTGCAGGCCACCCTCCATAGGTAGTATTCTCTGGGAGCATCCATATTGCTGGCCATGTACCAGGAGCTGATGGAAGTTTTGCTCTAACATCAATCCTTCCATAGGTTCGAACACCTGCTCCTGCAGATTTTATTCTTGATGAAGTATATGCACTAGATTCATAGGTTTGGTGGTATGCTTTAATAATGAGACAATTATTATCAATATCACATGTGTCAAAATAGAGATTGTTGATTTGATCAGTATAATACTGCTCTTCATTATTTCCCCAACCAGAAAGTCCATACTGACTACCAGTTCCAAGCTGATAGTCCCATTTTGTTAAATCTAAATTATCTGAATTAAATTCATCATTCCATACAAGAGTCCAACCTTCAGGTAAAACTTCATTGTATATACAGTTGGTATTTTCAGTTGAGTTTTCATCATAATTCTCAGCACTAGAGTCATTACACCCTATAATATCACAATCTGAATTATTACCACCACATATATTGCATTGATCTACTTGCATTGATCCATAACATATTTGATTACAGTCAAGATCAGTATATTTACAGCATATCCCAGATACATCTTCAATTATATTTTCAGGGTTATCGCAGCCATTTGATAGAGGATTAAAATCATTATAGCTTTTTTCATCACACGCCATAGTTAATAAAAGGAGAAAGATATAGATAATTTTATAAGGCATTAATAGGTTAGTCCAAATTTATAATTAAAAAGAGGATCAGCTTTTTTATCTTTATGATCTAAAGGAATTTGATTCATTGATTTTGGCCATGCAAAAGATAATTTTCCAGTAGGTTTGTAATCACCAAAAAGAACATCTGATATGCCATCCCCTTCACTTCCTGGAAGCCATGCTGCTATAAATGTATCCCAGTTATTTATTTCTTCAGTTATTATTAAAGGCCTACCTGAAAGCATAATAACAATTAGGGGAAAATCATATTTCTGCATATTTTCTAATACAATTTTATCTTTTTCTGATAGAAAAAGTTCTTCTTTATCACCGACACCTTCAGCATAAGGCTCTTCTCCAATTACAACAATCCCAACAGTTGCGTTAGATCCACCTATTCCATCAGAAGAATATGTAACTTTTGTTGTTGGAAATACAGCAGATTGAATTCCTTCTAAAATAGTTGTTCCTTTAGTAATTGGACCCATTTTCCCTTGCCACTCCATAGTCCATCCACCACATTGCATTCCAATATCATTTGCTCCAATCCCTGCTACATGAATATGTTCAACATTTTTTGGTATAGGCAATACATTATTATTTTTTAATAGTACAAGCGATTTTCTTACTGACTCTCGTGCTACCTGCCTATGTTCAAAAGAACCAAAAGCATCTATATAGCTTCTATTAGTATAAGGATTATCAAATAGTCCAAGCATATATTTAGCCTTTAAAATTCTACGAACTGCATCATTGATTCTTTTTTCTTTAATACTTCCTTCGCTAACAGATTCTTTGAATAATTTTAAAAATTTGTGATAAGGCTGACCTCCCCATATAGTATCACCAGGGACCATAATCATATCAATTCCTGCATTAATAGATGTAATTATATCTGATTTATAATCACCGGGAATTTCATCTATTCCTCTCCAATCTGATATTACAAAACCTTCAAACTTCAATTCATCTTTAAGAAGATCATTAAAAAGATAACTACTTGCATGGCATTTTAAATCATTATAGCTGTTAAAAGATGCCATTACTGTAAGCACTCCATTATCTATTGCTTTTTTATAGGGGACTAGATATTTTTGATAAAGCTCAGCATTGCTAATAAGAGCATTGCCTCTATCAATCTTATAATTGTTATCACCAGTACCCCATAATGTTGCTCCATCACCAATAAAGTGTTTTGCACAGGCTGCTATTGAATGATTTTTTCCTAAAACATTTTGATACCCTTGTATAGTGGAAAGTCCAAGTGTTGCAACAAGATCTGCATCTTCAGAATAACCTTCATAATATCTGCCCCATCGTTCATCTTGAGGAATGGAAAGGCAAGGAGCAAAATTCCAATCTATACCCGTTGCAGATACTTCACGTGCTGTTATATCTGCAACTTTGTAAACAATATCTTGATCAAAAGTACAACCAAGGCCAATATTATGTGGAAAAATTGTAGCTCCATATACATTATTATGTCCATGAACAGCATCAATACCATAAATAAGAGGAATTTTCAATCTTGTTTGCTGAGAGAGTTTTTGAAAATGATCATACATATCTGCCCACCCCTTTATTGAATTATCTTCAGGGACTGACCCTCCACCACTTAATATAGATCCAATACCAAATTTAATAATATCATTGTCAGATCTTAAAAAACGTCTATCAATTTGTGTCATTTGACCAATTTTTTCATCCATAGTCATCTCATTTAATAAATTATCTACTTTTTCATCAATAGTTTTGGCACTAGATAATGATAATATTAAAGTCATCAAAAACTGTAGTTTTAATAATTTAAAATATTTCTCCATTTCTCCTCAATATTTAATGTTTATTTTTATTAAAATTCATACAAAAGTATTGTTATATTAGAACCTAATTTAGATATAATTATTGGAGTAATTATGGAATTTTTGGATTTTTTAGTTTTAGGTCTTTATTTTGCTGTTATCCTCGGTGTTGGGATTTACTCTTCTAGAAGCAAAGAAGATACATCCCAGTATTTTTTAGCTAATAGAAATTTAGGTTGGTTTGTTATTGGAGCATCCTTGTTTGCTTCAAATATTGGTTCAGAACATTTAGTTGGTCTAGCAGAAAGCGGATTTAAAAAAGGATTAATTGAATCTCAATTTGAAATCCTTGCTGCTTTTATGCTTTTAATATTAGGGTGGGTTTTTGTACCATTTTATAAGAGAAGCGGAGTAACTACAATGCCAGAATTCTTAGAAGTTAGATTTTCTCCTTCAGCAAGAATGTATTTATCTCTTGTTTCTATATTTGCATATGTAATTACAAAAATATCTGTAACTATTTTTGCTGGAGCAATTGTTTTTGAAACCTTGCTTGGGATTGATTTTTGGACAGGGGCAATTATTGTTGTCGTTGTTACAGGGTTTTATACGATTATTGGGGGCTTAAAAGCAGTTATTTATACAGATACAATTCAGATGTTTTTACTTTTAGGAGGATCAATTCTTGTAACAATTTTTGGACTAGATGCTATTGGTGGATGGGGCAATATGGTTGCTACTTCTGGTGAAGGTTTTATGAGTCTATGGAGGTCTGCATCTGATGCTGATTACCCATGGACAGCAATTTTGTTTGGTGCACCTATTTTAGGTATATGGTATTGGTGTACAGATCAATTTATAGTTCAAAGAGTTCTTGCAGCAAAAAATGTTAGTGTTGGTAGAAAAGCTACTATCTTTGCAGGCTTTCTTAAATTAACACCGATGTTTATTTTTGTTTTACCTGGTATGATTGCATATACTCTAAATAATGATCCAAACTCTGGTTTTGTTCTTGAAAATAGTGCGGGGACTTTGCCTGCAATGATTCAGTTTCTTCTTCCTGTTGGATTAAGAGGTCTTGTAGCAGCTGGTATTTTATCTGCTTTAATGAGCTCATTATCATCTGTATTTAATTCTTGTTCTACTCTTATAACATGGGATATATATAAAAAATACAATCCTGAAAAATCTGAAAAGCATTTGGTTAGAGTAGGGCAGATAGCTACGGGTGTTCTTGTTATAACTGGAATGCTCTGGATCCCATTCCAAAAATCTTTATCTGGGGGAGGACTGTTCCAGTATATTCAAGGCATTCAAGCATATATTTCTCCACCAATTGCAGCAGCATTTCTTCTTGGATTATTTATAAAAAGAATTAATTCTCAGGGAGTTATGTCAGCATTTGGCGTAGGAGCTTTATTGGGAGTTGGTAGACTTTTTAGTGAGATACAAGGGAACTCTAATATTTTAACTCAGTCTCATTTTTTACATTTTGCTTTATATTTATTTTTAATCTGTTCAGTAATTATGTTAGCAGTTAGTTATATGACACCAGAGCCTAACTATGAAAAAATTAAAGATGTTGTTTATTCTTCAGAAAATAGAGAGGCTGGATCAAAGCAAGATAAACTTCTTACTGGATTACTTATTGTAGCAGTTCTAGTAATTTGGTATATTTTTAGATAATTTTTATTTATGACATATAAGGGAGAAATAATAATGAAAACAAAATCAATATTTTTATCAATTTTATTTACTGCAATATTTGCAGTTGATTATCAAACAGAAATTCAACCTATTTTTGATAGTAATTGTGGAAATTGTCATTTAGGTAATTCATCGGGGGGGTTGAATCTTTCTAATTATGATAATTTAATGGAAGGAAGCAATAATGGTGATGTTATTGTCCCTGGAAATCATGCTGCAAGTGAACTTTATGATAGAATTACTAGAGATGAATCTGCAATGGGTGACATGCCTCCAACTGGCTCACTTGAGCAAAATGATATAGATCTTATTGCGGCCTGGATTGATGAAGGAGCTCTTGAACAACCACAATTGGTAACTTTTAATGTTAATATGTCACAACAGGATGTTGGTGAAGAAGGGCCCACTTTATGGATAGGAAATTTTTATCCTGAACCTGGATTTATAATGACAGATGAAGATGGTGATGGTATTTGGTCTTACTCTATAGCATTGGACCCAGGAACATATACATATAAATATCGTAATGGATGGTGGACTGATTGGAATACAGGAAGTGGTTGGGAAGAGGTCCCGGCTGAGTGCGAAGTTGGTCAATGGGGTGATAGAGAGGTTATAGTAGAAAGTAACCAAAATTTAGTTTTAGATACAGTATGTTTTAGTAGTTGCAGTGAAGAATGTTTTGAAGTAGTGTATTCAAATGTTACATTTCAAGTTGATATGTCTCAACAGAATTTATCAGACTCTGATGTAGTTTACTTACAAGGAACATTTAATGGATGGTGTGGACATTGCAATCCAATGAGTGATGTTAATGGAGATGATATATGGGAACTAACATTAGAATTGCCTATTGGAGAAAATGAATATTTGTTTACAACAGATGGATGGGATGGTCTACAAGGAGGTGCTCCTATTGGTAGTGGTTGTGATTGGTTGCCAGATGATTCATACGGAAACTATGGATTTATTTTAGAAGAAGAAGATCTATTACTTACTCCATATTGTTTTGGCACATGCTGGGACACATGTCAGCCTCCAGCCGATGTAGATGTAACGTTTAATGTTGATATGTCTGGGATGGAGGTTAGTGATGATGGTGTTTATATGATAGGAAATTATCAACTATTCCCATGGAGCTTAAGTCTGATGCCAACAGAAATGACAGATTCTGATGGAGATAATATTTACTCTGCAACAGTTACTTTGCAATCTAGTCAGCTTGTTGAATATAAGTTTGTGAATGGAATTGAAATAGAAAGTAATGGTGGTATTGGTGATTGTGGGAATAATCCTGATTCTGAGTGTTCTTCTCCAGGATCTGATTGTAACAATAGAGAATTTCAAATTCCTGATTGTCAATTGCTTGAAAATGGTGATTGCGTTCTTGACCCAGTTACTGTAGAAACATCTAACTATAATTCATGTAATACTATATATGCAAATGTCAATTTTTCAATTGATTTTAATGGAACAGGTTTTCCTAATGCAGATTACGATCAATGTGGATTAAATGGATCATGGAATGCTGAGGGCGATCAGTGGCTTGGTTGGGGACTTTTATTATCTGATGATGACCAAGATGGCATTTTTACTGGAACAGTAGAAAATCTTATTGAAGGTTCATATGAATTTGTGATATTCTGTAGTGGCCCTGCAGATGGTTGGTCTGGGTGGGGAGAAATAATTAATGCTCCACTTGGAGAAAATTGTGATTTTGACCCTTCAGATGAATGGGGCAATTATGGTTTTACTGTTATTGATTCTGATATTGATGTAGCATACTGTGCTGCAAGTTGTGAGGAAACTTGTTCAGGTAGTAGTGATGGTGGAGATGATGGAGGAACTTCTTCAGAATATAATGTTACTTTTGAACTTGAGGGTCTTGATGATTGTGGATTTATTAGTGTTACAGGCAACTTTGATAATTGGTCAGGATGGGGAGCTACTACAGATACTGATATGCAGATAACTTTACCTGATGGTGAATATGAATTTACAGTATTATGTGTTGATACATCTATTAATGAGTGGTGGAATGATATTTGGGGTTCCTCGACACAGTATTCAGCTCCTCTGGGTTCTGAATGCGATGCTATCCCTGATGATGAATATCCAAATTATGGATTTACTGTTGGTGGATCAGATGTGATTGTTTCTTATTGTGCGGGGACTTGTGATGAGAACTGTAATGGAGGTGATGATGGTGGTGCACCTACAGATCATACAGTAACTTTTAATATAGATGGTGTGGATGATTGTGATTTTGTAAGCGTTACAGGCACTTTTGATGAGTGGTCTGGATGGGGGGCAAACACTGATAATGGTATGCAAGCTACAATGGTAGATGGTGATTATGAGTTTGTAATACTATGTGTTACAACTGAAGGTGAATGGTGGAATGATATTTGGGCTAATTCAACTATATTTAATGCGCCTATAGATGGATCTTGTTGGAATGGTGATGTTGATTATGCAAACTATATATTTAGTGTAGCTGGTTCTGATTTATCAGTATCATACTGTGCTGGAAGTTGCGATGAAACTTGTGAGGCCTGCTTAGGAGATGGAGATGTAAATGGTGATGGCGTTTTAAATGTTGTTGATGTTGTTCAGGTCGTTTCACATGTTTTAGGTTCAAATTCTCTTGGTGAAAATGAATGTCATGCTGATTTAAATGGTGATGAAATTGTTAATGTCGTTGATATAGTTATTATGGTTAATTCTATTTTAGGTGGATAATATTTAGTGTACTACCGTTAAGATGTATAAATATTTATTAGCTGTTTTTTTTGTCTGTAGTTTATATTCTCAAACAACAGGGAAAATATCAGGTACGGTTTCTGATACTGATAATAGTGCTCTTATAGGAGCAAATGTTATTATTGAAAATGCAGGGATTGGAGCATCTACAGGTCCTGATGGTACCTACTACATTATTAATGTAACTCCAGGAACATATACCCTACGTTTTGATATAATTGGATATAGTTCTGTCCATGTTGAAGAAGTTAAAGTATCAGTTAATAAAACAACAAGAATAGATGTTTCCCTTAAAGAATCTGCAATTGAAGGTGATGTTGTTTTTGTTAAAGCCTCTAAAATTTCTACAAAAAAAGATCAATCTGGGACAATAAAAAATATTTCTGATAAACAAATTGAAATTCTTCCAATAAAAGATGTGGCTTCTATTATTAGTATGCAAGCAGGAGTTGTTGATGGACATTTTAGAGGAGGAAGAAGCACAGAGGTAACATATCTAATTGATGGAATGAGAACAGATGATACCTATGGTGGAGAATCTCAAACTGTTTATCTAGAGCCGTCGGTATTAAGAGATCTAGAAGTAATTACTGGAACTTTTAATGCAGAATATGGTAGGGCAATGAGTGGTGTCGTTAATCAGGTCACCAAAGATGGAAATAATAATTTTGAAGGATCTTTTTCTACTCGATATGAAAATTATTTTTCATCCAATAATGATATTTTTAGGGGTATAAACGATCAAGATGTTAATTTAAATCAAGATTACAATTTTCAAATAAGTGGTCCAATTATAAAAAATAAAGTCACTTTTTTTCTAAACTACAGATATCAAAATAATTTAGGTCATTTAAATGGGTATGATTTTTTCAATGTATCAGATTATAGTGATTTTTCTGCAGATGACTCTAATAATTATTATTCAGAGCATTCAGGATCACATGTAATAGAGACATATTGTTCAAATTCAAGGGGTGGTGAAATTTATAGTTCAAATTCCAGTGAAAATATTAATCATGAATCAGAATGTGTTCTATATGGTGATTGTGAAGTTGTTTTTGGAGGATGTTTTAATGATGAGGATGAATATATATCCACCCATAATAATTATCAATGCAGTGAAGGCACATTATTTAAAACTATTCCGACTATTTTATATAGTAATAATGAAACTTTAATTACTGAGAGTATGTGTTCAGATTATTCTCTAGTTGGAGACTTATTAGGTTATTCTGGAGATCTTATATCTTCTGAAAATTTTATAACTACAAGATTCATGTCAGCTCAAGTTAGAAATAGAGATGATAATTATGTAGCGATGAACACATCTATTTCTTCTTCAATGCTAGGAAAAATCACTTTTAAACCAATGCCTGCTCTTAGACTTTCATTAATGAATTCTTTAAATGAATATGAAGGTCATTGGTATAATCATTTTTATAAATATTCTCCAGATTCAAGGTCTATTAATTACTCGGATAATAGTTTTTCATCTTTTTTCCTTAACTATATGTTTAATACTTCAGCCTTTATGGATTTAAAGTTTTCATATAATAAAAAAGATGATGGCGCATATGTTTATGAAAATCCAAATGACTCAAGATATGTTTCAGATAATTATTCTAGATCTGAATCAGGTTTTCTTCAAGGTGGTCATGATAAAGTCCATAATAAAAAAACAATTGAGGATTTAAATTTAAAATTTGATTTTAATTGGCAGGTTAATTCAGTTCATAATATAAAGGCTGGATTTGATAATTTAACTCATTTACTTACTGTTAATAATTATACGATAAGAGATAGCTCTTCTACGGATGACATTTACACTCCCTATATTTATGAGGGTGTAAGAAGTTCATATTCTGAAGAATATGACATAAAATCATATGAGTATTCAGCCTATATCCAAGATAAAATGGAATTTAATGAAATGGTTCTTAACTTTGGGATTAGGTATGATATGTTTGACCCTAATACATTTTATCCTTCTGATTATAGAAATCCAGGGAATGACCTAATTAATGTTAATCAATCAGAAATTTTAGAAACAGAAACAAAGTATCAAGTAAGCCCAAGGTTTGCGTTATCTTATCAAATAGGATATGGAGCATTATTAAGGTTTAGTTATGGTCACTTTTTCCAAATGCCTCCTTTATATGCGATGTATACTAATTCTAATTGGCTTGTTTCTCCAAATAATTATCAGACCATTCTAGGAAATCCAAATTTAGAAGCAGAAAAAACAGTTAATTATGAACTTGGATATTGGCAGGAAATTAATAAATCGATGAGTTATGAGCTGGTTCTTTTTAACAAGGATATTTATAATCTATTAACAACAAGAACAATTACTACATATAATACAGTTAAATACGGTTTATACACTAATAAGGATTATGGAAATGCGAGAGGATTAGAACTTATTTATGATTATCAAAGCGGTCCACTTAGCGTAGGTGCTAACTATACATTTCAGTACACTAAAGGAATTGCAGATTCTCCAACAACTTCATTTAGTAGAGAAGGAACAAATCAAGATCCAATTACAAGACTTATTCCTTTAAGTTGGGACCAAAGACATACTTTTAATGTAACCATGGGATATAATAAAGAAAAATATGGAGCAACAATAAGTGCATATTATAATTCTGGTACAGCATTTACATTTGAGCCTATATCAGAAAATGCTTTGGCAAATATTAATCTATTACCCAACAATGCGTATAAACCATCAAATTATGTTGTGAATTTATCCAGTTATTATAACATGCCTAAATTAAGAACAAGAATAACTTTTGAAATATATAACCTTTTTGATACTTTAAATGAATATGGAATAAATAGTCAAACTGGTAGGGCGTATAGTGCAATACTGAGTGATAGTGATATTGCTGCCTTTAAAAATAATTATACTAATATTGAGGATACTTATCAGGACCCTAGTCAATATGGAACACCAAGATCAATAAAAATTGGATTGGAAATCAGGTATTAAAATGAATTTAATAAAATACATACTTCTATTTCTTTCTATTGTGTTTAATCAAGATTATAATGGTCCTAATGATCAGGCAGGAGATCCCTCAGCTATTAAAGAAGCTAGAATGGATGGAAATAGGATTTTATTATATTTTAAAAATACAACTCAATTATCAAATTGGGAGCCACCAGATGGTTTATATGATGTATCTATCTGGCCAAATGATGGAACAGGGTATAGAATGCTTGATGGTGTTGCTCTTTTAGTAGGAGGTAAATCATATATACATGATGATGGTGACAGCAAAACTCTTGATACTGATATTATTGATAATGAAAATGATATTCAAAGCTATAGTTTAAATAATTCGTTGCATAGTCTTTATTTTCTTCAAACAAGTTATCGAGAAGAAATGGATCATGATGAACTTGATCTTGTAAAATGGGGTTTCTATCCAGCCTTTGGTTATATGAACTCATATCAAGATTATCCTGCAATGAGTGATGATCCAAATACCTGGCCCTCTGCATGGCCCTCATCTGGAACGATGACTAAATGGCCAGGTGAATGGGATGGACGTTTTGGAAGAGGAGTACAATATGCAGACCTTGAAACTTACTTTGTTGTTAATGATGCTCAAGATCAAGAATATTTACAAAATAAATGGCAATGTCAAACTTTAGGGACAAATAATTCAAATAATTTATATGAAACTCAAGAAGAATGTATAAATGAATGTGGATATTACCAATGTGAAAATCAGACTATCTATGGTTTTCAAAATTGTGAAAACTATTGTAATAATGAATTAGAAGAATGTTTATTGGTTAGTGAGGAATGCTATCCAACTGAATCTTTTGAATATTATCCAAAAGAAGATTCTTTTATACATGAAGGATCTTCTGTGCAGCCTGGACTTCCTTGGGGTGGACTTGGTATAAGAGTTGAAGCTAGAGCTTTCCAGTGGAATAATCCATTAGTTCGTGATGCTCTTTTTTGGGAATATAATATTACAAATATTTCTGATTATAATATCAATGAAATGGCTTTTGGTTACTGGGTTGATAATGCTATTGGTGGAGAAGGAGGAAATTCTGGAGATGATGAAGTTGGATATTTTGATATTCAACTTGATCTTGCATATTCCTGGGATCATAATGCTACAGGTTTTGGTGGTGGAACTCCAGGAATTATGGGCTTTGCATTTTTAGAAAGTCCTGGAATTTCAAATGATGGAATTGATAATGATCAAGATGGCTTAATAGATGAATCAAGAGATAATAATGCCGGAAGTCTTATCTGTGCAACATGTGGTATATCTGATATGGAACTATTTCTAGCAGCTTATGATTTGGAAGAAGAAGATTTAATTGAGCATTATGAAGGAGATGAAGATCAAGACTGGATAGCTCCAATTATAGATGATGAAGGAAACTGCACTAACATAAATGATGATGTCGGTTTGGATGGTGTTGGCCCGAACGATATTAATTACACTGGCGCTGATGAGGGTGAATGTAATGGTAAACCTGATTGTTTAGAAGGTGTAGGGTGTGAACCTAATTTTGGAGAGACAGATGTAACTGAATCAGATATGCTTGGATTGACTGCATTTAAATTATTCCCTATTGATGGTCATCAGGAAGATTCAACAACAAAATGGTTTAAAAACGATCAGATTATGTGGGACTCATTAATGGTTATTGAAGATTTAAATAATGCTTTTGATCAATTTGAAGGTACGCCTTCAAATATGGTAGAGCTTTTTTCTTCTGCTGTTTTTCCATTAGATAAAGGAAGAACTGAAAGAATCTCAATGGCAGAAATTCATTCAATGGATAATATCCAAGGATCTCCTGGGGGAATAGCACCAGATGTCCCAGCTTTATTTGCATTAAAACAGACTGTTCAATTAATATATGAAACAGATTATAGATTTGCAGTACCACCAAACATTCCAACGCTAACTGCTGAAGCAGGAGATGAAAAGGTTATTTTAACCTGGAATAGTATTGCAGAAAGTTCTATTGATAGATTTCTTCCAGATAGTCTCCAAAATGATTTTGAAGGATATAAAGTTTATCGTTCTACAGATAAATATTTTAAAGATGCTCAGATTATTACAGATGGATACGGTAATCCTATGTTTTATGACCCTATTTTTCAGTGTGATAAGATTGATTCAATTCAAGGTTTTGCAGATTATGCCACTGTTTTTGGTGCAGCATATTATCTAGGTGATGATACAGGGATAGAACATAAATTTATTGATGAAAATGTTGATAATGGAAGAACATATTATTATGCTGTGGTGGCATATGATTATGGATTAGAACCAAATAATCAACTTGAAAGTGGTATACCACCATCTGAAAATAAAGCACTTGTTGAAATTGATGAAAATGAATATGTCATTGGTACAGGTCCAAATGTAGCTGTTGTTATTCCTACAGATTATTCTGCTGGGTTTATTGATCCTTGGTTAGATATTGAAGAAAAATTATCAGGAAGTGGAAATATAAATGTTGAGGTATATGCACAGAGTCTCATTGAAGATAATGAAGATTATATTCTAACTTTTGAAAATGAAACAGATAATACGAATTTTGTATCAACTTCAGCCTTTAATATTTACAAAGAAGATGAATATTGTTCTGAAATTAATTGTAGCACTATATTAAATCAAGAAGATTGTGATGAACAGTATGGCTGTAATTGGAATATTGATAGCTGCCAATTGTATCCATGTGATAGTATAGAAGATGAATCTCTGTGTGATGATGAGTGCATATGGAATGATGGTATATATAATGGTTCATGGCTGATTGATGCCTCAAATGACTCTCTATATTTTACAAGTGATTTATATTTTAATGAAGCTTCAGGAACTAAAGATACAGATAATTTAGAAATAATAATTTATGATAAGAATCTTGTTCAAAATGATTGTTATAAATTCTGGTTTGTACTTGATGAAGTGGATGGAAATATATTTAAGTATAATGTAGATACGATATCAAGATATGGAAATTTAAGTTGTGAGGGAGAGGAAATTTTTGGATATTGTCAAACAGATGAATATGGAGTTTATGATCCATCTACATGTAGTGATTTAGATGGAAATTGGATTTCATATAAAGATGAATATAATATATCTAAATTTCATTTTTGGTCTACAACAGAAAATGAAGGAAGTTTTCAATTACTTATTAATGAATTTTGTGAATTAAATAATTTTGGTGATATTTATTGTTCGGATATTTCTGATAATATATTATGTAATCAGGATGAAGCCTGTAATTGGAATAATCTAAGGTTAGTATATAGTGAAACAGGAGAAGAATCTCCTGTAAGTTTTTATCAAAATCATTTTATTTTTCAAGAATCAAGTAACCCCAATTATGAGTATTGGACTATCGATCCAAATAATACCATTACAACAGATGTTATTGATGGTTTGCTTTTTTCAATTGATAATATAGAGCTCGGATCTTTTAAAGCAAGCAATTGGATACAAACAGATAGTTATAGTGGTGTATATGATCCTATTATAAGTATTAATGAAAGAATGGCTAGGGTTAAGCCATGGGACTGTCAAATTGTATTCACTAATCAAGAATATGCATCAGAGTCAATACTTGTAGTATCTTCCCCCCAATTAAATTATCAAGTATTAGATGAAAATGATCAAGATATTGGATATGGTACAAGTCCTGAATATCCAATTTTAAGTTCCGATAATACTTTTTCAAATATAATTGATTTTGATTATTATGTATATAATGAAGCAAACGATATTTATTTTGATCTTCTTGTAGTTGATGTAAATGAAAGTAATGCATATGAACCTCTCGAAGATAAAGTTTTAGTAGGAACAAGTTATGAAGATGAAGAGTTCCCTATCCCAGGTGCAAGGCTATGGGCAGGAACACACTTTTCTTTATCATTTAGTGAATATCCAGAGTCAGGAGATATATATTCTGTAAGGTATCATTCTCCCTTTTTAGAAACCGATTCTCTTTTTGTTCATACTAATGCACCTAATACAGTGAATGTTGATATGCATAATGAAGAAATGGATTTAATTAAAGTTGTCCCTAATCCTTATGTTGGAACAAATTTGATGGAAGAAGCTTTTTCTAATCCAAATCAAAGTCAGGAGAGAAAAATAATGTTTACGCACCTGCCTGCACAGTGTACAATTAGTATTTTTACAGTAAGTGGGGTTCTAGTTGATGAAATATATGTCAATAATGATTTAGATGATGGGATGATATACTGGGATCTTCTAAGTAATGAAGGTTTAGAAGTAGCAGCAGGGATGTATATTTATCACGTCCAATCAAAAATTAATGATAAATATAAATTAGGTAAATTTGCGATTATAAAATGAAAAAGGTTATAGTTTATATTATTCTATTTTGTTGTGCTTACTCTATTGAAATAAATGGAAATGGAACTACAGGAGCAAATTTTTTAGAAATAGATATTGGTAGTGCAGCTACAGCTATGGGTGGTGCATATGTAAGTGTAGCTAATGATGTTTCTTCTGCATATTGGAACCCTGCTGGACTTGCTTATATAAAAAATAGGCAAACTTTTTTTACATATCAGCCATGGCTTGTTGGTATAGATAATATTTATGCAGGTGTTGCAATTAATTATAAATATGCTGGAACTCTAGCCTTTACAATGAATTACATGGGCTATGGAAATGAGCCAGTAACGACAGTTTCTGAACCTGAAGGGACTGGTGAATTTTACACGGCAAATGAGTTTGCTGCTAGTATATCTTATGGTAGAAGACTTGTTAATTGGTTCTCTTTTGGTGCATCAGCAAAATATATTTCTTCAAATATTTGGCATATGAGTGCCAATGCTCTTGCCTTTGATTTTGGAGTATTAGTTACAACAGACTTTTTTTCTCCAACAGATAAAAGAAATCAAGGTATGAAAATTGGAATGAGTATTTCTAATTATGGGACAAGACTTAGGTATGATGGTATTGATATTATGGTCCCAATTGATCCAGAACCAGATGAATATGGAAATTTTGATGATGTAGAGGGTCTTTATAAAACATCTGAATGGGAACTCCCCCTTATATTTAGATTGGGTTTTTCTTTACATCCAATTTATACAGAACAATTTAGAATGCTTGTTGCAGTAGATGCTCTTCACCCTAATAATAATAATGAGTCATTAAATGTTGGAACTCAGCTTACATATTTAATTCCAGGTAAAGCTTCTTTATTTCTAAGAGCTGGATATAAAGGTCTATATCTTAAGGACTCAGAATATGGACTTACTTATGGTGGAGGATTAAGATTTTATATTTCAGATTTTAATTTTTTTGATCTTGATTACACCTATAAGACTTTAGGGATTTTAGGCAATATACATCTTTATACAATTAAATTTTCATTTTAATAATGAAATATTTTACACTATTTATTTTCATTGTAAATATAATTTATTGCGATTTTAAAAATTCTGATCAGAATATTCTAGTTAGGATTAATGATAGAATTATTACAAAGAATGACTTTATTGAAAGGTCTGAATATACTATTAGACCTAGTTATTGTAAGTCTAATAATAATATACACAAGAAAATAATTTTAAATTCATTGATTGCTGAAAAATTAATGGCTATTGATGTTGAAAGCAATTTATCTGGAAATAATTATTCAAGTAATTTTCTTGCTGGTATAAAAGAACAAGCAATGAGAGAAACTCTTTTAAAAGAAGAGGTATATAGTCAAGTGACTCTTGATTCTCTCCTGCTATTATCTAATTATAATAACTCTACAAAAATTTATAATATTAATTTTTTAAGTTTTAATAATGATAGTATATCAGTAGCTATCAATAATCTATTAAAAAGTGGAGTTTCTTTTGATGCTGTTTGTAATGAGTATCTTAATCTCTCAAAAATTCCAAGTAGGTCAATTGATTATTTTGAAGAATTCGATCCAAATATTCATGCCGCATTATTTTCACAAGAATTACAGAAAGATGAGGTTGTTGGGCCAATTTATTCAAAGGATAATAAAGTTTTATTTATGAAAATATTAGGTTGGAGTAATAAACCTCCTATAACAAATGAAGATAAAGCTCATCAACGTAAATTAGTTGAACAAAAATTGTATGAAGATCTATATAATAAAGAGTATGATAAGTATATATCATCTATAATGAAAGGCCTTCAGCTTACTTTCTATGAAAAGCCATTTTTTTATCTAGCAGAAAAAACATACAATGATCTTCTTTTGGATGCTGATGACAACTTAGATTTATCTCATAATTTAGATAGTCTAACCAGCATAGAAACTCCATTACTATCTTTAAATGACAATGAGTATACAATCAAAGAAATAAATGATTTAATTAAAAAGCATCCCCTAGTTTTTAGAAATAAAGATATTAATAAAAGTGATTATCCATTGCAATTCAAATATGCAATAGTAGATTTAATTAGAGATGAAAAGTTGAATAATGTAGCATATAATAAAAAGTATGATAATCATTTAGATGTGATTAAACAGATAACAATGTTTAAAGATGCATCTATTTCAAATTTACACCTTCAGGCATTTTTAAAAGGAAAAAGTATTACTCTTGATGATTTCAATAAAAACTATCTTAAAATATTAGAATCAGACGTTAATGATTATATTAGTTCTCTTCAAGAAAAATATTCATCATTTATAGAAATTAATTTTAAACTTTTAGATAAAATAAATTTAACTCATATAGACCTTTATGCATATAGAAGTGGAGTCCCATATCCTTATGTCGTCCCATCATTTCCTATTCTAACTTCAAAACATGAAATTGATTACGGAATGAAGGTTAATTTTTAAAAAAACTAGTTAGATTCTATTTAAAAAACCGAAAAATATTTATTATATTTTACCTCAATTAGATTGTGCGAAATCTAAAATAAAACAACACATCATCATTGGGGGAGAATAATGATTAAATCAATTCATGTTTTTTTAATTATACTTTTATCATTTACATTTAGTTTTGCAAGCCTATTTTTTTCTGAATATGCGGAGGGTTCAAGTAACCATAAATATTTAGAAATATATAATGCTTCATCAGAAACTGTAGATTTAACTCAATATGCATATCCAAGTACTGCTAATGCTCCAAACGTTCCTGG
>CAYSDL010000013.1:0-38411 GCA_964429875.1 uncultured bacterium | reverse complement strand
ATTATAATACTCATGGAGCACCATTATCTCCAGAAGAAATATATAATACGAAAAGGAAATTAGATTTAGATCCAGATAAATTCTTTGATTTTCCAACTGATGTAATTGATGATTTTAGATCTTCGTTTGATTATGCCAAGCAAGAGGTTGAAGCATGGAATAAAAGACTTGAAGAAAAGTGCAAAGATGAAATATTTAAAGGTCATTGGAATAATTCTAAAAACTTATCAATCCCAGATACTGTTGAATGGCCAGCATTTAATTCTGGTGATACATTAGCTACCAGAAAAGTATGGGGAGCAGTCATTGAAGAGCTTTCACGAAAAGGGATGTTTCTTGTTGGAGGATCAGCAGATCTTGAGCCTTCAAATGTTACAACTGGTTTTGCCAAGATGGTAAAAGATTTTTCAAAAGAAAATCCATCTGGTATGAATTTCCCATATGGTGTAAGAGAATTTCCAATGTGTGCTATCAATAATGGTATTGCTCAGCATGGTGGTCTTTATCCATTTGATGCAACATTTTTTGTTTTTTCTGATTATGAAAGACCTGCTCTCAGGCTAAGGGCTCTTCAAGATCTCCCCGCAGTTTCTGAACTAACACATGACTCAATATATGTTGGAGAAGATGGTCCTACACATCAGCCAATAGAGCACATTATGTCATATAGAGCAATACCTAATTTGCTTGTTTTAAGGCCAGCTGATGCTAATGAGGCAGTTATTGCTAGTAAAATAGCTTTTGAGCAAAAAGATAGGCCCTCTTTAGTCCTTTTAACAAGACAGGGACTTCCAGTTTTTGATAGAAATATTTATCCATCAGCAAGTAGCTTTGAAAAAGGTGGCTACATTATGAAAAACTCTGAAAATCCAGATGTAATGATATTTGCGACAGGCTCTGAGGTTTGGGTTGCTTTAGATGCTGGAGATATGTTAGTTGATAAGGGCTATAATGTTAAAGTTGTAAACCTTGGGTGTTGGGAGCTTTTTGAAAAACAAAGAGAAGAGTATAAGAATGAAGTTTTAAAATGTAATAAGAATACATTACTTGTTTCAATAGAGGCAGGAATAACTGATGGTTGGCAAAAATACACAGGAAGAAATGGTCTAAATATTGGTATAAATACATTTGGAGAATCTGGCCCTGGTTCTGAAGTTGCAAAACATTTTGGAATTACTGTTGATAATTTATTTAATCAAATAATAAATAAAATGGAGAATTAATGAATAATTCTTATTTAAATATATTCCTTATAATATTTATGATTTCTTTTTCTTATACTCAAGATGAAGAAGTTAATTCGGCATTTACAGGATCATTTGGCTCAGTAACGCTAAATGATCAAATTTATAATCATTTTTCATTTAAACCTGAAATGTCTGTAGGAAAACTAGGTTTAGGTATGGATTTATATTTCTATTTTGATGAAGATGGAAAGCTTTATCATGATAATTGGAATTTTTCCTCTTCTGAAAATTCATTTAGAACAGTAGTAGATAAAATCTATTATATAAGATGGGGTAAGCCATATGATGATATTTATTTTCGTTTTGGTGCTCTTCCAAATGTTACGATGGGACATGGCTCTTTAGTTAAGAATTACTCTAACGTAATAGATTTTCCACGTTATAGAAGAAAAGGAATTACTTTTAATTATAAACTGTCAAAGGTTGCAATGCAATTCATCCATAGTGACTTTAAAGAAATAGATGCTCCAAGTTTAGTTGCATTATCAACAAGCTTTGAATTTGTTGATAAATTTAATTTAAATTTTACTTTAGCTACAGATTCTGATCAATACAATGGACTATTTGATTCAGATGATGATAATATCCCTGATTTAATTGATGATTTTCCTAATGATGAAGATTTTTGGCATGAAAATCAATTGCTGATTGATCAGCTTATGAATGATAAAACAGACCTAGGTGATCCTTGTTGGGATATCACTGGAGATACTATAACTGATGAAAATGGTAATGGGATGGATGATACCTGTGAAAATATAGTAGAAAATCTGCAATTAGAAATAGATAACTCATACGATAGTTCATCAATTTTAAACGGAGATGTGGTTTCAGGATTATCATTTGGGTTATCATATGATTTAACATCAAGATTTTTACTTTATTCTGAGTTTGCACAATTATTTGGTAAAACATCCAATCCATATCATCCTAATGATTTAGAATATAATGACTATAATACAGATTTAGGTTATGGCTTTATACCTATAGGTTTTAGAGCAAATTGGGATAAAATTACATTTTCTATTGATTATAGACAAAATACTGAAAAGTTTTTATTTCATTATTGGGACCAGAATTATGATAACTCCAGAGTTAAGCTTCTGGGTTCTTCTGCTATAACTAAAGAACAAAACCTATATAAATATGGTGAAGCTCAAGGCGTTAAAGTTAGCTTAGTAAGCAATATCAAATATTTAGGTGTATCCTTTAGTTATTCACATATGAATAGTGATATTTGGGATGATGCTAGTAGTAGCTATAAATCTGATGATAATCATTCAATATATACAAAACTTGATATAGATACATCGATGTTATATAAAGTTAGAATAGCTGAAATGTTCTATCAACAAAGGAATATTGATTCTCCATTTGATTTTGATCCTAATGAGGATTCACTTTTTGGATATAATGTTGGTATAGAAATGTCTGATAATATGGTTCTTATTTTAAAAGGA
This sequence comes from uncultured bacterium, assembly GCA_964429875.1. GTDB lineage: Bacteria > Fidelibacterota > Marinisomatia > SCGC-AAA003-L08 > D37C17 > CAYSDL01. The sequence continues at coordinate 35,704 of CAYSDL010000013.1, read as the reverse complement.
AGAAAGTCATATGCCTGCGATGATGATCATTGTGATCCTATAAAAACTACACAAATAGAAACACAGATTATATTTTAATGGATTTCAGTTCAAAAAAGATAAGAAAAGATTTCATTAAATTTTTTGAAGATAAAGAACATAAGTTTGTAAGAAGTGCCCCTGTAATGCCCATTGATGACCCTACTCTTCTATTTACAAATGCTGGGATGAATCAATTTAAAGATATTTTTTTGGGAAAGACTATCCCTGATCATAAAAGAGCAGTTAATTCACAAAAATGCATAAGAGTGAGTGGTAAGCACAATGACTTAGAGGAAGTTGGAGTGGACCATTATCACCATACTTTTTTTGAAATGCTTGGAAACTGGTCATTTGGAGATTATTATAAGAAAGATGCCATTATTTGGTCTTGGGAGTTATTTACAGATATTTGGAAGTTAGATAAAAATAGACTTTGGGTAACTGTTTATAAAGATGATGATGAAGCAGAAGAATTATGGAAAGAGAATACAGATATAGATCCTTCTAGAGTATTAAAATTTAGCGATAAGGATATTTTTTGGGAAATGGGCGAAGTTGGTCCTTGCGGTCCTTGTTCTGAAATACATTATTTTATTGGTGATATTAATGATCAAGATAGTAAAGGTGTAAACAAAGATGCTGATTATAGAGAATTATGGAACTTAGTCTTTATGCAATACAATAGAAAGTCTGATGGATCTTTAGAAGAATTAGAATTTAAACATGTAGATACTGGCTTAGGTTTAGAGAGAATTGTAGCAACTCTTAATAAAATTGATGATCATTACCAAACTGATTTATTTATAAAAATTATCGATGAAGTGATAAATATTTCAGGAAAAAAATATGCATATAAAGATGGAGTTCCACATAGAGTAATTGCTGATCATCTAAGAATGATATCTTTTTCACTAAGTGATGGTATTATGCCATCTAATGAAGGACAGGGATATGTTGTAAGAAGAGTATTAAGAAGAGCTGCTCGTTTTGGTAGGGTTTTAGGAATTGAAAATGAATTTATTTATAAACTTGTTGAAAAGTTAATTGAAGTTTTGGGTGATGCATATCCTGAATTGATAGATAAAAAAATCCATATACAAAAAGTCATTAAATCTGAGGAAGAATCTTTTGGAAGAACTCTTGATAAAGGATTGAAATTATTCGAAGAAATATGCACTAAAAACGATAGTTTAATTAAAGGAGAAGATGTTTTTAAACTTTATGATACTTATGGTTTCCCTGTTGATCTTACTGAATTATTAGCTCATGAAAAAAACATGAAAGTAGAAAAAAATAAATTTAAAGAATTAATGCAAAATCAAAAGGATTTAGGTAGGCAACATAATAGATTTAAAGCTGAAGATTCAGAGCTATCTTGGAATGCGTTGAATAAATGTGATAGTACATCATTATTTGAAGGATATAAAAAAGAAGAATTAAATGCAAAAATTATATTGTTCAGAAATATAGATAGTGAAAAAAGTGAAATTATTTTAGATAAGACTCCATTCTATGCTGAATCAGGTGGCCAAGTTGGTGATGTAGGAAGATTAGAAAATTCTAATTTTTCTTTTATTGTTGAAAATACATATAAGGTTGGACAAAATATTTGTCATTATGGTTATGTTGAAAAGGGAGATATAGCAGATCAAAAAAATAATAAAGTAAAAGCAAAAATTAATGCAGAAAATAGAAATAAAATTAAACTAAATCATACTGCGACTCATTTATTGCATAAATCTCTTAAAAATATTTTAGGTGAGCACGTTCAGCAGGCAGGCTCTTTAGTAGAAGCAAATAGGCTTAGATTTGATTTAACACATTATCAAAAAATATCTAAAGAAGAAATTGAAAAAATTGAGTTGAGTGTTAATACGATAATTAGGAATAATGTTAAGTTAGATATAACTCTCAAAGATTTTGATATAGCAAAAAAAGAAGGAGCAGAAGCTTTATTTGGAGAAAAATATGATGATGAGGTTAGAGTTGTTGATGTTGTTGGATTCTCAAAAGAATTATGTGGTGGAACTCATGTTAAAAGAACAGGAGATATAGGAGCGTTTAAGATTATCCAAGAATCTTCTCTGGCCTCTGGAATTAGAAGGATAGAAGCTATTACTGGGGAAAGTGCATTTAATTATTTAAATAAAAATGATAAGATAATTAATGAATTAAAACTGAATTTGCAATGTAAGTCAAATGAGTTAGTTGAAAAGATTACATTTTTACAAAAAGCAGTTAAGAAATCTCATGATATACATCAGGAGTTAAATATACTGAAAGCAGAAAGTAAAATTGAAAATTTATTTTCAAAAAAAAATAATATCGATGGTATACAAGTGATTTTTGACAAATTAAGTATTGAATTAAATCCTCAACTTCTAGCAGATATTGTTAGAAATAAACTTAGCTCAAAAGGTATAGCACTAATAAGCGTTGAAGCTGAAAAATCACAATTATTATGTGTCGTTACAAAAGATATTTGTAATGCTATAAATGCAGGAGAAATTATAAAAAAAATAGCTTCATCGTTTGGTCTTGGTGGAGGAGGAGCAAAACATTTTGCAATAACAACATTTAATAATAAAAAAATATTAAATGACTCAATGAAAATTGGGAAAGATATTATAATACAGAAATGCAAAGATTATGTTAACTGATACGCCTGTACTTTTTAAGCAAAGTAAAAAAAATAGGAAAGGGTTTAAATTACCTTCTTCTAATATAAATGATATACCATTAGAGAAATATATTTCTAAAAAATATTTAAGAAAAAATAATCCTAATTTGCCAGAATTAACAGAATTCCAAGTAGTGCGACATTTTACCAATCTTTCTGTTAAAAATCACCATGTTGATAAAGATTTTTATCCTTTGGGATCATGCACAATGAAATATAATCCAAAAATAAACGATCATATAGCTAGTTTCCCAGGCTTCTCATTGGTCCATCCCAATCAAAAAGAAGATACAATTCAAGGTGCTTTAAAAATATATTATGAATTAGAAAGAATTTTATCTGACATAACAGGATTTGATAAAACCACTTTGCAGCCTTCAGCTGGGTCTCAAGGAGAAATGGTAGGACTTCTTTTAATGCAAAGTTATCATAGAGACAAAAATATAAAGAATAAAAAATATATTATAATTCCTGAAACAGCGCATGGAACAAACCCTGCAAGTGTTATTATGTCAGGATACGAGGTCAAGCAAGTCAAATCCAATGATAAAGGAAGAGTTGATATAGATCATCTAATAGAAATAGTTGATGAAGAAGTTGCAGGCATGATGTTAACGCAGCCTAATACACTCGGCCTATTTGAAGATGAAATAGAAGAAATATGCAAAATAATACATAATGTAGATGGCCTAATGTATATGGATGGAGCAAATTTGAATGCATTGGTTGGAATTGTAAAGCCTGCGAGTATGGGTTTTGATATTATGCATATTAATGTGCATAAAACATTTTCAACTCCTCATGGTGGTGGAGGCCCTGGAGCTGGACCAGTTGCTGTAAATAAAAAACTATCAAAATTTTTACCTGGGCCAATAATAGAGTATATTAATGGGAAATACTCGTTTAATTACATAAATGACAGATCTATAGGTAGAGTGCATAGTTTTTTTGGTAATTATGGGATAATAGTAAGAGCATATGTTTATATAATTAGTTTAGGCAAATATGGATTGAAAGATATAGCAGAAAATGCTGTTTTGAATGCGAATTATTTAAAATGCTTACTTAGTGAAAAGTATCATATTCCATATCCAGATGGTTCATTACACGAATTTGTAATTTCAGCATCAGAACAAAAGAAAAAGGGATATAAAGCTCTTGTAATTGCAAAAAATCTCCTTGATTACGGTTTTCATTCACCAACTGTTTATTTCCCAATAAATATTGATGAAGCGATAATGATAGAACCTACGGAGACAGAAACAAAAGAAACTTTAGAAGCATTTGCTAATGCTATGATTTCTATTGATGAAAAAATTGATATTGATGATAAAAGATTAAATGAAGCTCCTATACATACTCCTGTTAAAAAGTTGGATGAAACAAAGGCTAATAGAGAACTAAATGTAAGATATATAGATGATAAGTTATAAAAATAATGATATAATTTATGTTAGTATGGAAAAAGGTGAAGAAATTATGCATTCTATCAAAGAAACGATAAATAAATACGATATTCCTTCTGGGTGGATTAATGGTATTGGTCTTATGGAAAATGTTAGAATAGGGTCTTATGATGTTGATAAAAAAGAATATCATGAAATTGATTTTGAAGGAAATTATGAATTAACGTCTCTTATTGGGAATATTACTAAAAAAGATGGCGCTCCATTTGTCCACGCACATATTACTATGTCTGATCATCTATGTAAAGCATATGGTGGCCACTTGTTTAAAGCTACAATTGCAGCAGCGGGTGAATTCTTTATTAAAGTTACAGAAAGTCTGATAGATAGAAAGTTTGATAAAAACATCGGTTTATATTTATGGAAGTTTGATCATTGTGAATTATAAAAAAATTATAAATACAAAATTAGCTCCACAAGCTATAGGAGCATATTCTCAAGCAATAAAATCTAATGGTTTATTATTTACTTCTGGTCAAATACCTTTATCTCCAGATACAGGTGATATTATATCAGATAAAATTGAAGAACAGATAGAGCAAGTATTTAATAATATCCAAGGTATTTTAGAGTCAGAAAAATTAGGTTTTAACAATATTGTTAAATTCACTGTTTTTTTAACTGATTTAAATAATTTTGATACATTAAATAAAATTTTCAATGAGAAGTTTAATGACTATTTTCCATCCAGATCTGTTGTTGAAGTTTCTCGTTTGCCAAAAAATAGTAAAATAGAAATAGAAGTTGTAGCAAGCTATGAATAAAATCTTTCTTATATTATTTATTGGATTTATTCTTGGGAATGAAGATTCATTGCAGGTAGATAATAATAAAGATGCTTGGATATTAAATCTTTTGCCAATTGGCTCAGGCTTTGTTCCTCTTGGACAATTGGAAAATAATAAACCTTTAAAAGCTATAACAATTTTGGCTCTTAGGCATTATTGGTTTAAAGAATTTCAAATAGCAAAAGATCTTAATAAAATTTCTGATAGAAATAGAAGTTTTTGGTGGATGTTCTTTTTATATTTTTATAGTGTTGTAGATGCTTATGTAGATTCTCATTTAGACCATTTTCCAGAAGTAGATAATAATTTAAATAATACGGAGTAAAAAATGTGTGCAATATTAGGCGTATCATCAAATAATGAAAATGCTTGTCTGACAATATATAATGGTTTAACTGTATTACAACATAGAGGACAAGATGCAGCTGGAATGGCTACTTCTGACAAAGAAGGCCATCTTAATATGCACAAAGACAATGGGCTTGTTAGAGATGTTTTTAATGAAGAAAGCATTATTCATTTAAAAGGTTCAATTGGTTTGGGGCATACTAGATATCCAACTGCTGGTTCGTATAACTATGAAGAAGCACAACCTTTTTATGTTAATTCGCCTTATGGATTAGTCTTAGTTCATAATGGAAATCTTGTAAACGCTGATGAATTAAGGAAAAAGCTATTTCAATCTGATTTAAGGCATATTAATACTTCGTCAGATTCGGAAGTTTTATTAAATGTATTTGCTCACGCCCTACAAAATAAATCAAAGGGAGATCTATCTAAAGATGCTATTTTTGAAGCAGTAAATGAAGTTCATAAAAGAGTTGAGGGGGCGTACTCAGTTATTATTATGATTTTAGGGTATGGATTGGTAGCATTTAGAGATCCTAATGGCATTAGACCATTAGTTTTTGGATCAAAAAACAATGGAAAGCATATGTTTGCATCTGAGAGTGTTGCTTTGGATTGCTTAGGCTATAAGCTAAATGGAGATGTTAAACCGGGAGAAACTATTTTTGTAGATTTAAAAGGTCAAATCCATAAAAACATGTATAATGGTAGCAGTAAATTAAATCCATGTATTTTTGAATTTGTTTATTTAGCAAGACCTGATAGTACAATTGATGGAATAAATGTATATAGCAGTAGAATGGCAATGGGTAAATTCTTAGCAAAAAAAATTAAAAACAAGTTTTCAGATAAAGAATTAGAAAGTATAGACGTAGTTATTCCAATTCCTGATACAAGTAGAACAAGTGCTCTTCCAATTAGCATAGATCTTAATAAAAAATTAAGAGAAGGTTTTGTTAAAAATAGATATATAGGTAGAACTTTTATTATGCCTGGACAAAAAGCCAGAAAGAAATCTGTCAAACAAAAATTAAATACTATTAATAAAGAATTTAATGGAAAAAATGTTTTATTAATTGATGATTCAATAGTGAGAGGCAATACAAGTAAACAAATAATTCAAATGGCTAGAGATGCAGGTGCTAAGAAGGTATTCTTTGCGAGTGCTTCTCCTCCTATAAGATATCCAAATGTATATGGAATAGATATGCCCTATGTAAAAGAATTAATTGCTCATAACAGAACAATTGATGAGGTTTGTGAAGAAATTGGTGCGGATAAATTAGTTTATCAAGATTTAAATGATCTTATTAAAGCTGTTAAAGAAGGGAATGAAAGTATATCTGAATTTGATACATCATGTTTTAATGGTGAGTATATTACTGGAGGAATATCTAAAAAATATTTAAATAATTTGATTGCATCAAGATAGTATGATTAAAAAATTTTTTCAAGAAAATAAAATTCACAAAAAAATCGTTCCCACATTAGACTTTTTGTTCATTTTTAAACCTGTGAATTATTTTGTTATATGGGTTATGGTATGTGTGGGCATGTATTTATCTACTTTCTATCCTTCAACTTTTATGCAAGAAACAAATATGACAATTACAGATTTCAGTGTTAAATCGTTATTTTTATTTTTAGGAATTACTCTACTGTTTGGGTGTATTAATCTAAGTAATGATAAGCTTACTCTTTTTAAAATAAGTAATAGAATGAAAAATATATTATTTTTGATTTCTTTTATTCTCCTTCTAATATCAGATTGGAAAATTTTTATTATTGGACTACTTATATATTGTTTTTCCTATCATTTATTGAAAAATGAATTGTTTAGTGCTATCTGGAAAGAACTATTGCTAAAGGTTATAACATGTTTGTTATTAATAATTTCAGGCATAGTTAATAGTAATCTAGATAATGGATTGAACTATATTATTAGTTATGATTTTGTATTATTAGTATTGCCTTACCTATTAAGTTATATTGCAATAAATATATTACATAAAATTTCAGATTTTGGAAATAGCAATCATACAACCATTATTTCTTTGGAGAATAGAAAAATTGTTTTATTGTCTTCTTGTTTATTATTATTCGCATTTATGATATCTTTTTATCTAAAAGATGCACTTTTATCTACATCTATTGCTGTTTCACTTCCATTTTTGATATATGCATTATTTAGGGCGATGCAAAAAGATGTTTTAAGAGCTGTAAAATATCCAATAGCCATATTAAACCTTTTTGTAATGTTTATTTATCCTTTATTATTTTTAATTGTATTATTCGTCTTTTATTTTAGTAAATATTATTATTGGCATAGATTTAATATCCACTTTCCTACTTTTTTAGTAGATGATTGATATTATTCAAAATAAATGTGATTATTGTAGTACATGTATTACAGTTTGTCCAGTAGATTGTATTGAAGTTAGAGAATCATCAATAAAAATAGATGATAATACATGTATAGATTGTAACCTTTGTATTTATATTTGCCCAATTGAGGTTTTAGTTCAACAAAATGAAGAAAAAATATGATATAATAGTTGTTGGTGGTGGTCCAACTGGTTCAATGGCAGCTTTTGAAGCTGCCAGAGCTGGTACCTCTGTATGCGTTTTAGAAAAAACAAGAGATATAGGATATCCTGTAAGATGTGGAGAAGCTGTTGGTCATTCAGGATTAATGCAATTCACAAATCCAAAAAAAAATTGGATTGCATCAAAAATAAAGTCAATTCAATTAGTTTCTCCTAATAAAACATCTGTAGATATAAATTTTAAAAAAGAAACAGGTTATATATTAAATAGACGTGTTTTTGATTACGACCTCTCAAAAATGGCTGTAGATGCTGGTGCAGAAGTGTATACTAAAGCATATGTTGAAGATCTTGTTATTATAGATGGTTGTGTAAAAGGTGTAAAAGTTAATCTGTTAGATGAAAATATAGAAATATTGTCAGATATTGTTATAGGAGCAGATGGAATAGATTCAAGAATAGGTAGATGGGGCGGACTGAAAACATCTGTAAAAATGAAAGATATGGAATCTTGCGTGCAATATTCTGTCTCAAATGTAAATATAAATCAAGAGCAAATGCGAATGTATGTAGGATCAGAGTTTGCCCCAGGAGGATATTTGTGGATTTTTCCAAAGGGTGACAGATCTGCTAATATAGGGATTGGAATTAGCGGAAAGTATTCTAAAGAACAATCCGCTAAAACATATTTAGATAAATTCATGAAAAATAATTATCCTGATGCTTCAATTTTAACCACTGTTTGTGGTGGTGTTCCTTGTCCTAAGCCTATGCGTGAACCTATTGGAGAAGGTCTGATGTTAGCAGGAGATGCGGCTCATCAAGTAAACCCTATGACTGGTGGAGGAATTATTTCTGGGATGAAAGGTGGAGCAATAGCTGGAATAGTGGCTTCAGAATCAATAAAAAGCAAAGATTACTCTAAAAATTTTTTAAAAAAATATCCACAAAGAATGCTTCAAGATTTTGGAAAGAATTATGAAAGGTTTTATAATATCAAATTAGCTGTCAATCAATTAAATGATGATGATTTAAATAAAATTGCAGCAAGTATTGTATCTACTCCCCTTGAAAAAAGAACCTTGGGAACCGTTTTTAAAAAAGCAATATTTAAAAAACCTTCTTTAGTTTTTGATGTATTAAAGCTGTTCTCAGGATTTTAATTTGTTATCTGAAAAAATAAGCGATTTAGGTTTAAGATCATTTGTTGCAATTGATGTTGAGACAACAGGTCTAAATATTTACAATAATAAGATTATTGAAATATCTGCATGTAAATATATAAATTGTCAATTAACAGATACTTTTTCAAAATTAATAAACCCTGATATGGAATTATCTCCATTTATATCAAACTTAACTGGAATAAATAATAAAGATTTATCTAATAAACCTCGATTTAATGATATTTCAGGTGAATTTGTTGAATTTATTAAAGATTTACCCATAGTTGGACATAATATTCAATTTGATCTTGATTTTATTAATAAAGAATTAGATGCAAAATTTAATGTTTATAATCAAGATTACATTTGTGATACTTATTTTTTATCGCGAATATTTTTATTTTATTCTAATTCCTTTAAGCTTTCTTCATTATGTGAAATTTTAGATATAAATGTTAATATATCACATAGGGCAGAAGATGATGCTATTAATTCTGCAAAACTATTTTTTAAATTATTAGATGTTATTGGACAAGTAGACATAAATAGTTTAAGTGTTCTTAATAGATGTATAAAATATTCTAATACAATAAATCGAAAATTATTAAATAATATTATTTGCAATCACATTGATTCCAATACAAACAACATAAATAAAAATTATTATTCTGAAAGAATTCCTGAATCATTTTTTTTTACTAATAAATCATCAAATAAAAATACTTCTACAAATATAGAAGATATATTTTATAATGATGGCTTGCTTTCTAAGAGCATTCAAGATTATGAGTTTAGAGAAAACCAATTTAACTTTTCTAATGACTGTTTAAAAAATATTGAGAATTCAGGAATTTTGATTGCTGAGGCTGAAACAGGTATAGGAAAATCATTTTCATATTTAATATCGAGTTTATTAACTAGTAAAAAAGTTATTGTTTCTTCAAGTACGCACAATTTACAAAATCAATTATTCACTAAAGATATTCCCGCAATTTCAAAATCAATAGATGCTGATCTTTCATCAACTATAGTAAAAGGAATGAGTAATTATCTGTGTAAAACCAGGTATGAAAATATAATTAATCAAATTAATGAATATTTAGATAAAAAAGAAATTCAGGAATTTTTACCTATTGTAATTTGGAGTGAGTTTACTAAAACTGGAGATATCTCTGAATGTAATGGATTTAGAGTCAAAGATAATGAAAAAATATGGAATTTAGTTAAATATGAAGCTGAAATATGTTCTACTGAAAATGAATCGTATCATAAGGGTTGTTTTTATCAGAATATGATAAAAAATGCTAAAAAGTCTAATTTGCTTGTAGTTAACCATGCATTATTAGTCAGTTCATTGAATAATAAAAATGGTCTCATTGATGAAAATGCTGTTTGTATTATAGATGAAGCACATAAATTGATTGAAAATTGCCGTGAACAACTAAAGGAAACTATTAGAGTTTCAAATATCCAATCATTGTATGATAGTTTTGTATTATTTTATAATAAAATAGAAACTAAAGTTGAAACAATAATTTTTGATGATCAATATAATTCTATAAAAAATAAATTTGAAAACCTGATCTCTGATTTTAAAGTATTTTCTTTAGAATTTGGAACTCAATTATTAGATGACCAGAGAATATTAGAATATAATAATAGACTCGATATCAGATACAAGATTAATTCAGAAATCTTTAACTCACTATCATTTGATCCTCAGTGTTTTTTACAAGTTACAGATAAGATAATTAAAGAAATTGAATCTGTTAAAAAAGATTTAAATGTAAATATTAATAGTTCTGAAAAAATGATTTTTACTATGATTATTAATAGATGTAAGGATTTTTATGAAAAATTAAAGATAATTTTTAATAGTAAAGATAGAATCACATGGGCTACTATTTATTTATCCAATAAGGAAATGAAATATGTAACATTTCACAGCGCTCCATTTTCAATTAAAAGTTTTATTAATGATTTAAGTATGAAATTTGATTCTTTAGTACTTTGTTCTGCTACCTTAACAATAAATGGTGAATTTGACTATTTTATTAATGAATTAGGTCTAGATCAGTATGTTCATGAAAAAATGATAAAGATGAAAAGTTACTCATCAAACTTTTATCGTGAAGATCAAACAAAATTATTTATCCTCAATACTAATTTAGATATCAATAGCTATGAATATTATTTAGATATTTTTAAGATTATTTCTAAGATAAAAAGTGATATTAATAAAAGAACATTAATCCTTTGTACATCATATAAACAAATAAAGATTTTGAAAGAAATTTGTTTAAAACAAAATGATCAATTAGATGAAAATATTTTATTTCAAGATCCAAATTCATCAAGACAAATTCTACTCAATAGATATATCAATAATAAAGGTTCTATTTTAATAGGTACAAATACCTTTTGGGAAGGCATTGACCTACCAAGCGATATGCTTGAACTATTATTAATTATTAAATTACCTTTTTCTAACCCTTTCAATCCAATCGTCGCTGCAAAGATTGACTATTATAGGAGTATAGGGATGAATCCATTTTTAGATTATCAACTTCCTGAGACAATATTAAAACTTAGACAAGGCATAGGGAGATTAATCAGAAATCAAAATGATATAGGGGTATGTGCGCTTTTAGACCCTAGAATATTAAACAAAAAATATGGAGCATTAATTCTTGATAGTATAAATTTAACAGCAAATAAATTTTCAAATGAAAATACACTCATTTATGAATCAAAAAAATTTTTAGGTTGTTGATGTATGATTGTCATAATTTTATATTATAAACGAGGTGCTATATAATATGTCTATTGTAATAAATGGAAATAATTTAACTATTGATAATCTTGTAAATGTTGCAAGAAATAATATTAAAATTGAACTCTCTGCTGAGGCAAAAAATAAAATTATTCAATGTAGAAAACTTGTCGAAGATAAAATTGATGCAGGTGAAATTATGTATGGCATTAATACGGGCATTGGTGAATTTTCTGAAACTATTCTTAATAAAGACCAAATTAAAGATTTTCAAAAATATTTAATATATAATCACTCTGCTGGGATAGGTGAACCGTGTCCTTTGGAACATGTAAGGGCTGCAATGGTAAGTAGGGTAAATGTACATGCAAAAGGGATGTCAGGTTGTAGATTGATAATTACTCAAACCTTAATTGCGATGTTAAATAATGGAGTTACACCATATGTTTGTTCAAAAGGTTCTGTTGGAGCATGTGGAGATTTAGCCCCAATGGCACAAATTGCATTAGTCCTTCTTGGTAAAGGAAAAGCTTATTATAATGGGAAATTATTAGAAGCTGAAAAAGCTATGAAGAAAGCAGATATACCTATTCCTGGTTTAGAAGCTAGAGATGGTTTATCAGTAATTAATGGTTCAAATGTTTTAACAGGTATGAGTGCAATATTTATTTATGATGTAAAAAATTGGTTTAAACAGGCAGAAATTGCTACTGCTATGTCTCTTGATGCATTACTGGCAAATTTAGGCCCATTAAATCATTTGATACATCAAGTTAGAGGTTTTGATGGAGCAATTAATTCAGCTAATGCAATAAGAAAAGTTTTAGATGGAGGAGATCTCCTTGAAGGACGAATTAAAACTAAGTTGCAAGATGCTTATTCTTTGCGTTCTACTCCACAGGTTATTGGTGCTGCTTTAGATGGGTTAGAATATTGTAAAAAACAAGTTGAGATTGAATTAAATGGAGTAGGTGATAATCCTATATTTTTTGTTGATAAGGGAATACAGCTATCTGGTGCAAATTTTCAAGGCACCCCTATTTCTCTTCCTCTAGATATGTTAGGAGCATCAGTGACGATGGTCTCAGTTTTATCAGAAAGAAGATTGAATAGACTCAATAATCCTGCTTTAAGTAATGGCCTTCCGCCTTTTTTAACGAAAGGAGCAGGGATGTTTTCTGGAATGATGTTAAGTCAGTACACAGCAGATATGCAAATAGTAGAACAAAGAATTTTATCAATGCCTGCAAGTATCCAATCTATCCCAGCTGCTGCAGATCAAGAAGATTTTGTATCAATGGGTATGAACACAGCTTTAAAGAATCTCCAAATTTTAGATAATGCTTATGGAATTTTAGGAATAGAATTAATGGCAGCTGCCCAGGCCTTAGATTTTAGAGAACACTCTTTTGGTGGTGGAGTTAAGGTTGCATATAATACTATTAGAGAGGTTGTAGATTATTTAGATATTGATAGACCTTTATATCCTGACCATGATTCAATGAAAGAAATTGTAGAATCTTGTAAAATTTTAGAAAAAGTAGAACTAAGTTTGGGAAATTTATATGATTAGTATTTTTAAATTTTGTAAATATTGTTTATTTAAGGTGCAATTATGAGTGATAAAATTAGATTAGCTTTAACTTTTGATGATGTTTTATTAAAACCCGCATATTCAGAGGTTCTACCTAAAGAAGTTGATTTATCAATGAAACTTTCAGATGATATTTCTTTAAATATACCTTTTTTAAGTGCTGCTATGGATACAGTAACTGAAAGTAAGCTTGCTATTGCTTTGGCTCGACAAGGTGGAATGGGTGTAGTGCATAAGAATCTTAGTATAGAAGAGCAAGCTTTAGAGATAGATAAAGTAAAAAGATCTGAAAGTGGTATGATTCTTGACCCTATTACTATTAAATCAAATATGACAATTAAGGATGCTCTAAATATTATGGCTAGTTATAAAATTTCTGGTGTCCCAGTTGTAGATAAGGGAAAATTAATTGGAATTTTAACAAATAGAGATATACGATTTGAAACAGATCACAGTTTAAAAGTTAGCGATAGAATGACAAGCGATAATCTTATTACTGTCTCCGAAGGAACAACTTTAAATCAGGCAAAAACTGTTTTACAAAAACATAGAATTGAAAAATTACTTGTTACAAACGAAGATGGAAAATTAGTTGGTTTAATTACAGTTAAAGATATTCTTAAAAAGGAAGAACATCCTAATGCCTCATTAGATCAACATGGTAGATTAATTGTAGCTGGTGCTGTAGGAATAGAAGCTTCAACTGTAGATAGGGTTGCAGCTTTAGTAGATAAACAAGTTGATGCAATAGTTGTTGATACTGCACATGGACATTCTAAAAGTGTATTAGATATGGTCTCAAAAGTGAAGGCCAAGTTTCCAAATGTTATTTTAATGGCTGGAAATGTTGCTACATCTGATGGGACAAAGGCATTGATAGATCATGGTGCAGATATAATTAAAATTGGTATCGGTGCGGGATCTAGTTGCACAACTAGAATTGTTGCAGGTGTAGGTGTCCCTCAACTTACTTCTGTAATGGATAGTGTAGAAGTTGCTATAAAGTATAATAAAAAAATTATTTCAGATGGTGGTATGAGATATTCTGGTGATATAGCAAAATCACTAGCTGCTGGAGCGCATGCTGTTATGTTAGGTAGTATTTTTGCTGGGACAAAGGAAACCCCAGGTGAATTAGTTTTATGGGAAGGAAGAAGTTATAAAACTTATAGAGGGATGGGTTCAGTTTCTGCTATGAAAAGAGGTAGTCACGATAGATATTTCCAAGATTTGGATGAAGCTAAGAAGTTAGTCCCTGAAGGCATTGAGGGGCTGGTCCCTTACAAAGGACCTCTAGCTGATACTATTATTCAATTAGTTGGTGGTGTCAAATCTTGTTTAGGTTATTGTGGATCTAAAAATATTATAGATTTTCATAATAAAGCTGAATTTATTCAGATTACTTCATCAGGAATTGTAGAAAGTCATCCACATGATATAAATATTACTCAAGATTCTCCTAACTACAGAAAGCCTGATTTTAAATAATTTATTTTAAATTATTAGTAAATTTATAAAGACTTGACTTCTTGTTTGAAGCCTTATTTTTATGAATAATCCCTTTTGAAGCAACTTTATCAATTGTTTTTATAGCATCTTTTAAATGTGTTAATGCCTCATCCTTTTTAGTAGAACTAAGAACCTTCTTCATTGAGGTATGAACTTTAGATTTATAAGTTTTATTTTTTAAATTTGCTTTTCTTGCTTGTCGTACTCTTTTTAATTCTGAACCTTTTGCACTCATGTTATTATCAATTTAATTAATTATATCAACCGTGAAATATAAAATATTATTTTTCTTAATTGCAAAAGGATAATAGTTGAATTAATTTAATATCAACAAATTTTATTAATTTTATGTTTTTTATTTAAGGAGAATATTAAGATGTCAACTGATTTTCTTTCAACAGTTTCAATTTTCTCAGAATTAAGTGAGCCTGAGCTATTAGAAGTAGGAAAGTTAACAACGTCACGCGACTATCCTAAAGGGAGCATGGTTATTTTAGAGGAAGAATATGGTGATAAAATATTTATTATAAAAAAAGGTACTATAAAAATAACAAGGGTTAATGATGAGGGGAAAGAAGTTATTCTTGCTCTTCTAGGTGGTTCGGATATATTTGGAGAGATGGCAATTATTGATGGTGAGGTTAGATCTGCAAATGCTTTAGCTCAAGAAAATTGTGAGTTATTAACGTTCACAAGTGATGATTTTATAAATTTATTAAAAAATAATTTTAAAATTTCACTTGGATTAATGGGAGAGCTTGCAAGGCGTCTTAGAAAATCTGACATGCAAATTGAAGCCTTATCTTTATCTGATGCAGAGCATAGAATAGGTGTTTCAATATTAAATTTAGCTGAAGAGATGGGGGTAATCAGGCATGGAAAAGTTACTATTGATAATCTTCCCTTTCAGCAGGATATTGCAAATATGGCAGGAACTTCAAGAGAAACAGTTTCTAGAATTTTAAAGATGTTTGAAGATAGAAATATGTTAATAAAAGAAGGACATAAAGTTGTTATCCCAGATTATAATTATTTTAGAAGATTTTTTGGTTAAATAAAGTGATTATTAATTTGATTGATGGATTGAAAAATAAAAATATAATATCCATTTCAAAACTAATTACCTGTATCGAAAACAATAGCCTAGAATCTGTTGAAATTAATGATGCTATTTTTCCTCTTATAAATAATGCATATAGAATTGGAATTACAGGCCCTCCAGGTGCAGGAAAAAGCACAATAACAAATCTTTTAATTAAACATTTTAGAGCTCTTAACAAAAGTGTAGCTGTTTTATTGGTAGATCCCTCAAGTCCTTTTTCTGGAGGCGCTCTTCTTGGCGATAGAATTAGAATGAATATGCATCATGATGATTCAGATGTATTTATTAGAAGCATTGCTACAAGAGGTAGCAAGGGGGGACTTTCTTCAAATTCAAGTGAGATTGGAGATGTTTTAGATGCTGCAGGATATGATATTATAATTTTTGAAACAGTTGGTGTAGGCCAAATTGAAGTTGATGTTATAGAACAAGTAGATACTGTCATTTTAACTTTAGTTCCTGAATCCGGGGATGATATTCAAATGATGAAAGCAGGAGTTATTGAAATTGCTGATATTTTTCTAATTAATAAATCTGATAGAAAGGATTCAGATAAGCTATATACATCTCTTGAAAATATTCTACAAATTTCTAATAAAGATTCTTGGAATCCAAAAATAATTAAAACAATTGCTACTAAAGATAAAGGAATTGATGTTTTAGTTAGAGAATTACTAAATCACAATAAATTTATTTCAACTTCTGATAGTAAAGTAAATAGTGTCAATGATAGATATCTAAATAAAATAAATAATTGTTTAATCAAAACAATAAAAAATAAATTTTGGTCAAAAAAAAATAAAGAAATTTTAAAAAAAGAATTGAGTAAAAAGTATAATAAAAGATTATCTCCAAATCAATTAATAAAGAAATTATATAAATGAAAAAAATGTCATTTGTTGATCATTTGGAAGAGTTGAGAATGAGATCTTTGAAATCATTTCTTTTCATAATATTTTTTTCTATTCTAGGTTATTATTTATCTGATGATATTATTGATTTTTTAATTAGACCAATAGTAGATCATGATATCAATCTTCAAGTTTTAAAAGTAACAAGTATTTTTTTAGTTAAAATAGGTATTAGCATTATAAGTGGTATTATTTTATCATTTCCATTTATTATATATCAGTTTTTAAAATTTATTCTACCTGCTTTCGAAAATCAGTTAAGCAATTTAAAAATTATATCTATAACTCTTTTATGTATAATTTTATTTATTATTGGAACTATTTTTGGTTATAATATTTTAATTCCTCTTTCAATTACATTTTTTGAAAGTTTATCCTTAGATTTGGAGTTTATACTCCTAAACTATACACTTGAAAATTATTTAGTTTATTTAATATGGATTCTGATTGTGTCCTCTTCAATTTTTCAATTACCTATCTTATTAATTTTTATGATAAAAATTAGATTAATTACGACAAATTTTTTAATTAGCTATAGAAAGCATATTATTGTACTTATCTTTATTATAAGTGCCCTTTTATCGCCTCCTGACCCTATTAGTCAAGTTTTGATTGTTGTGCCTTTATACCTGTTGTTTGAATTTAGTGTATTGTTATCAAGATTTATAAAGTAATGAAAAAATTAATTAATAAAATTTCTGCTGAGCTTGAAAAAGAATTACAGTTATATGAATCCTGTTTAAAAACATCTCTTAACTCAGAGGTGAAACTAATAAATACAGTTTTAAAATATATTATGAAAATGAAAGGTAAGCAGTTTAGACCTATTTTATGTATTTTATCAGCCAAATTAGAGGGTGAGCCTAATGAAAAGACATATATTTCTGCAGCTACAGTTGAAATGCTGCATGTTGCAACATTACTGCATGATGATGTTGTTGATGATGCAGGTATTAGGAGGGGGTGGCCAACAACTAATTCTATTTGGAAAAGTAAATTATCAATATTAATTGGAGATTATATGTTTTCACGATCTTTAAATAATATTGTAAAGTTAAAAAGTCTTGATTCTCTTGAAATCTTAGGAAGTGTATCAGATAGATTAAGTAAAGGAGAAATTTTCCAGATTGAGAATTCAATAAAAAAAAATATGTCTGAAGCTAGTTATTTTAAAATGATAAGTGATAAAACAGCTTCTTTAATAAGTGCTTCTTGCAAGCTTGGAATGATGAGTGTCTCTAGTGGAGATAAAAAAAATAATTTATCACGTTTTGGTGAATATTTAGGGATCTCTTATCAATTGAAAGATGATCTTTTTGATGTTCTTGGAAATATAAAAGAAATAGGAAAACCATCTAATCTTGATTTAAAAAAAAATATGTTAACATTACCATATATACATGTTATAAATTCTCTGGATAAAAAGAATAAAAAGAAAATTATTAATCAACTAAAATATTATTCTAAAAAAAATGAACTTAAAGAAATAAAACGTATTATTATTAATAATGGTGGAATTGAATATACAAACAATAAAATTTTAGAATTTACAAAGAAAGCTAAGAATGAGATCAGATCATTTAAAGATTCAAAATATAAAAAACTCTTAATTGATATGCTTGAATTTAATATAAATAGGAAATATTAGCATGGGTGTTCCTAAAAATAATATTAATATTGCAAATTTTTTAAGCCTTTCAAGAATAATAGCATGCATCCCCTTGATTGTTTGTTTTAATAAAATGAGTATAGACATTAACTATACATATTACTCGATTATTGTGATATTATATATTGTTATTTCAGATGTATTAGATGGATTTTATGCTAGGAAAGCTAATGTTGTAACTGATTTAGGTAAAATTATTGATCCAGTAGCTGATAAAATTAGCTTTATCACAGTCCTTGTTTATTTAATTAATGTTTTTGGACAGCCTTTTTTTATTTTTTTTATCTTGTTATCTATAAGAGATATTATCTTACTTATATTTAGTTTATATTTTATTCTTTATACAGATCATGTTCCTCAAGCAAATACAATGGGAAAGCTATTTATTTTTGTATGTGTTTTAATGATAGTTTTCCATATATATGGATTAAATGTTGTGATTGCTGGCATCTTATATATTCTATCAATCATTTTATTAATAATTAGTACAATTATCTATATTAAAGAGCATTTAGTAAGGTTGCAATCATGAATATATTTAAAAAATCAATTGAAGTATTTAAAAAAACTAAAAATAATATTCGAAAAACTTTTTCAAATGTACTTTCTTTTTCCAATTTGAAGGATGGGGACATTCTGAAGATTGAAGAGTGTTTATTAGCTGCTGATATTGGTTTTGAATTAACAGAATCAATTATTGATAATTTAAAAAAAGATAAAAAAAAGTATGAAAATTGGGAAGACTTGCTCATTAATACTATTAAATCTTCAATATGTAATATTAATAATAAAAGTGAAAAACTAAAAAAAATTATTATTGTTATAGGAGTTAATGGTTCTGGGAAAACAACGAGTTCTGCAAAATTAGCAAGGTATTATAAAAATAATAATGAAAAAGTAACATTGGTAGGAGCTGATACATATAGAGCCGCAGCTATAGACCAACTTAAAATTTGGTCAGAAAGATTAAATGTAGACTTTATTTCAAATGTAAATACATCAGATCCAGCATCAGTAGCCTACGATGGTGTTAACTCAGGGATTTCTAATAAACATCATCACATTATTGTAGATACAGCAGGTAGATTACATACTTCAAAAAACTTAATGCTTGAATTAGAAAAAATTTATAGAATTGTTAGTAAATTAACAGATCAAATTTCGGTTTGCATCACTCTTGATTCAAACGTAGGGCAAAATGGTATAAAGCAGGTTGAAGAATTCAATAAATATTTACCTATTGATAATATTATATTAAATAAAATGGATGGAACAGCTAAAGGCGGTATTGCTTTAGCTATTTTACACAAGCTATCTATACCTATTTCTTTTTTAGGAATAGGGGAATCTTATGATGATATGATTGAATTTAATTTAAATTCTTATTTGAAATCATTAATAAAAAATAATTAAATGAAACAAAAAAAAATATCTTTAGTAAGTCTTGGCTGCGCTAAAAATTTAGTAGACTCTGAAGTTCTTATTGGTGGACTTAAAAGTGAGAATTATGATATTGTAAATGAAGTTAAAGAATCTGATACTGTAATTATTAATACATGTGGTTTTTTGGATGTTGCCAGAGAAGAATCAGTAGATACTATTTTAGAATGCACTGACCTGAAAAAAAATGGTGAAATTGATGAGTTAATTGTTATGGGATGTTTTGCTGAAAGATATGGATCTGAATTACACAAAGAAATTCCTGAAGTCGATAAATTTTTTGGTTCTGCAGACCATGCTAAAATATTAACATATTTAACTGGTAAAGAATTTAAAAAAGATGACCCTGATTATTTTAGATCATTATTAACTCCTAATCATTATGCATATTTGAAAATTGCCGAAGGGTGTGATAATGTCTGTTCTTTTTGTTCAATTCCTATGATGAGAGGCTTGCAAAAAAGTAAAACATTAGAACAAAACTTAATCAATGCACAGAACTTATCTGATCAAGGAGTAAAGGAATTGCTGGTTATTGCACAAGATACAACTTCATATGGATGGGACCTTTCACCTAAATCTTCTTTGCATGAGTTAATGGAGGTTCTTGATAAAATTGATGGTTTAGATTGGATTAGATTGCATTATGCTCATCCTGCTCATTTAAATAAACAAATGATTGAAAAATACTCAACTTTAGAAAAACTATTACCATATATTGATATGCCAACTCAACATGGTTCTGATAAAATGTTGAAAAATATGAAAAGAGGTCTTGATTCATCGGGAATAAAAAGAAGAATAGATCTTTTAAGAAGTACAAATAGTGAGATTGCTCTTAGAACCTCTATTATTGTAGGATTTCCAGGAGAAACAGAAAAAGACTTTAATGAATTGTTGAATTTCATTAAAGATGTCAAATTTGATCGATTAGGTGTATTTAAATATTCTGAAGAAGAAGGTACTAGCGCAGCAATTGATTACAAAGATAATGTTCCAAAAAAAGTAAAGCAAGAAAGATATGATGAATTAATGATGACACAGCAGAGAATAAACTTTCAAAAAAATAAAACTAGGATTGGAAATATTGAAAAAGTAATTATTGATGTTAGCAATGAAGACTCTGGTTTTTCATTAGGGAGATCTTATAGAGATGCACCTGAAATTGACAATTATGTTAAAATTAATAAAATATTAAATATTGGATCTTTTTATAATGTTAAAGTAAAAGAAGCTTTTGAATATGATGTTGTTGGAGAGATTTATGAAAAATAAAAATTTTAAAATATTATCTATTGATCATATTGCTGTTGCAAGTTTAAACTCAAATGTCCTTAATGAATTATTTGTTGAAGTGCTAGGTATGTATGCAAAGCCAGAAGAATATATTGAAAATGAAAAAGTTAATGTAAGAAAAATATTTGCAGAGGATAAAGAAACAGCAATAGAGTTAATAGAGCCATCAGATTCTTCTTCAACAATTCAAAGATTTATTAATAAAAAGGGAAAAGGCTTACATCACATTGCTCTTACCGTAGATTCCATCAAACATGCTATTGATTATTTAAAATCAAAAAATATTCAATTAATATATGATAATCCTCAAAATGGATCAGATAATAAATTAATAACCTTTATACACCCAAAATCTTCTCCGGGGCTTTTAATAGAGTTATGTCAGAGAGCATAGCTCCGTGAACAATATATTAGAAAATAGAAGAAATATTTCAACTAGTCCTGGTGTGTATTTTTTCAAAGATAAAAAAGATAATATTCTATATATAGGCAAAGCAAAAAATCTTAGAAAGCGCATATCCACATATTTTTCAAAAAGTAATAAAGATAAAAAAAATAAAGTGATGATATCTAAAGCAGTTGGTTTAGATACAATTATTGTTAATAATGAAGTTGAGGCACTTATTACAGAAGCAAACTTAATAAAAATTCATAAGCCAAGATATAATGTATTTTTGAAGGATGATAAAACTTTCCCATATATAATGATAACTCATGAAGATTACCCTAGAGTAGAGATTATAAGAAAAAAAAACTTAACAAAAGATGGTAATATATATTTTGGGCCTTATACTGATGTAAATTATCTAAGATCTATTGTAAAAGTGTTGCATCAGATTTTTCCTCTTCGTACATGCTCTTACCCAATTAATATTAATATCATTACGCAAAAAAAAATATATGTTTGTTTAGAATATCACATAAATAAATGCGAGGGACCTTGTGAAGGTCTAGTATCTAAAAAAAAATATAATTACATGATAAAAAAAGTCATCAGTTTTTTAAAAGGGAAAAATAAAGATGTCAAAATACATTTGTCTACTATGATGGAGCTTTCAAGTAAAAAAAAGCTTTATGAAGATGCTGCAAGATTAAGGGATCAATTGCAAGCTCTAAATTCATTTGAAAAAAAACAATCAAAACTAACTCAGGAATTTGTAGATAGAGATATTATAAATATATCATATAAAGATAATTATGGAATAGGTTTAGTTATGAGAGTAAGAAACGGTCTTCTTGTAGGTAGAGAAAAATTCAATTTACAAATGATTCACCATGTTAACATTAATAATGAGCTTGAAAATTTTTTAGTACAATATTATAAGCTTACAATGGATTCACCTAAAGAAATTATAATTGGAGAAAATTTAACTAATAAATCAAATATTTTAGAATGGTTAAGTGAAAAATTTAATAAGAAGATATCTATAATGCTCCCCTTAATAGGTGAAAAAAAACAAATGCTAGATATGTGTGTTAAAAACAATGAATTATTACTTAAAGATTATATTTTTAAAAAAATTAAACGAAAAGAATTCATTCCAAAAACATTGAGTCAATTGAAAGATGATTTAAATATGTCGGTTGTTCCAAAACGTATTGAGGCGTTTGATAATTCAAATATACAAGGGGCGCATGCTGTTTCTGGTATGGTTTGCTTTATTAATGGGAAACCACTCAAAAGAGAATATAGAAAATTTAAAATAAAATATGTCAGAGGGATTGATGATTGCGAATCAATGAGAGAAGTAGTTTTTAGGCGTTATAGTAGACAGTTGAAAGAAAATAATCAACTTCCAGATTTAATTCTTGTAGATGGAGGGAAAGGCCAGCTTTCAGCTGCAAAAAGTACTTTAGATAAACTGGGTCTTGGTTATATTAGGGTTGTAGGTTTAGCAAAAAAATTTGAAGAAGTATTTGTCCCTGAATCTTCTGAACCTCAAAACATAAGTAAAACTTCATCTTCCATTTATATTTTGAGAAAAATTAGAGATGAGGTCCATAGGTTTTCAATTAGTTTTCACAGATCATTGCGAGATAAAAGTATGATAAGCTCAATATTAAGTAATGTTAAGGGTTTGGGAGAAAAAAGAATTAAATTATTATGGAAAAATTATAGTAGTTTTTCTGAAATCTTAAAAGATAGTATTGAAAGTATTTATACCAAAACAGGTATTCCTATTAAAATTATAAAAGATATAAAAGTTGTAATTAAAAAACATTTAAAGGAGTCAAATGAATAGACTGGATAATCTTAAAGAGACTTTATTGCTAGGTCCTGGGCCATCTACTGTTTCTCCAAATGTATATAAAGCACTTGCAACAACTACTATAGGACATCTTGATCCAAGATTTATTGATATAATGGATGATATAAAAGATTTTTTAAGAGTTGTGTTCAAAACAAAGAATGATTTTTGTATGCCTGTATCAGGGACAGGGTCAGCTGCCATGGAATCATGTTTTGTGAATATGATTGACCCAGATGATAAGGTACTTATTATTCAAAATGGTTATTTCGGATTAAGAATGGAAAATATGTGTCAAAGGTTATCTGCTGATACTGATTTGCTTAAATTTGATTGGGGAAAAACAGCTGATCTTAATAGTGTTGAAAATAAAATTTCTAATAATCATTATGATGTTGTAGCAGTAGTCCATGCTGAAACATCAACTGGTGTGAGAAATGATATTAAGACAATTTCTAGTTTTTTAAATCCTGATACAATATTAATTGTTGATGCAGTTACAAGTTTGGGGACAATAGATTTGGAAGTTGATAAATGGAATATAGATGCAGTATATAGTTGTTCTCAAAAAGGATTATCTTGTCCCCCTGGAGCATCACCAATTTCTTTTTCAAACAAAGCAATTAACAAAATGAAGTCTCGTTCTCATATGGTTCCTAATTGGTATTTAGATATGCTTGAGATAATCAAATATTGGGATGGAAATCAAAGAGCATATCATCATACTGCACCTATTAATATGATGTATGCGCTTTACCAATCTTTAAGTGATGTGATCAATGAGGGATTAGATAATGTACTTGATAGACATATGAAAGTACATCATTATTTAGCATCAGGATTAGATGACCTAGGTTTAGAGCTTTTAGTTGATGAAGATTCAAGATTACCTTCTTTGAATGCTATTCTAATTCCAGAAGGCATTGATGATATTAAAATAAGAAATGGCTTGCTTTATGACTATAATATTGAAGTTGGTGGAGGCCTTGGACCATTTGCAGGCAAGGTATGGAGAGTTGGACTAATGGGGCACTCTGCATATGAGAATAATGTTGATAGACTTTTAGATGCTCTAAAAAAATTATTATAATGAAAAATTTGTTAATTGTTAGACATGCAAAATCAAGTTTTGATATTCAAGGTTTAAAAGATTTTGATAGACCTCTAAATAATAGAGGAAATAAAGATGCTGAAATCATGGCCAAGAACTTGTTAAATCATGAGTTTGTACCTGATTGTATTATTTCAAGTGGGGCAAAAAGAGCGCTTTCAACATCTCAGATTATTGCAGATATTATTAAATATGATATAGCTAAAATTAAGATAAATAATGCTATTTATCATTCATCTTCTGATGAAGTAATAAATATTATTAAAGAAGCGTCAGATGAATGTAATAAACTTATGATTACTGGGCACAATCCAACTTTCCATTTACTTTCGCAAATATTATCAGGAGAAAACATTGTAAATTTTCCTGAGTGTAGTATGTTTTGTATCAGATTTGATATTAAGAGTTGGACTTTTTTAGTTAAAGGGACAAAAGAGTTTATGATCTACCCTGAACTGTTTGTCTAATTATTTGTAAACTATATGATGAGAAAACTATCACTATTAATACTAATTCTATTATTTTCATGTGAAGATGATGGGATCTCTCCAAATTATGGTTGTATGAATGAGACAGCTTTTAATTATGATGAAAATGCGAATGTTGATGATGGCTCATGTGATCTAGGTTCTCCTGATTATTTGCAATATATTCAACCAATATTTGATACAAACTGTACTTCCTGCCATGGTGCTACAGACCCTGATGGAGGTTTAAATTTGCTGTCTCATGCTAGTTTAATGTCAGGAGGAAACAGTGGTGAAGTTATCATATTAGAAGATGCAAGCAATAGTAAACTTTGGCAACTTATCTCTCAGTATTCTATGCCACCTGGGAATAATAACCTTACAGCTTCAGAAATTAATTTAATTGAAGATTGGATTATTGGTGGAGCACTTCCATAATGAAAATTATATATATATTGTTATTTGTCAATTTTCTATTTTCTCTGCCTCGTTATTCAATAGAGTTAGCTTCAAGTTGCTTAAGTTGTCATATAAATCCCTCCGGAGGAGGCATGAGAAATGATTATGGTTCTAATGTTTATAGTATTGATGAATTACCATTAAAAAGACTCATAAAAAATGCTGATGATATGTGGGATGGGTATATATCTGATAATTTGCAAATTGGAGGTGATTTTAGAATCCAATTATTTGATGATGGTGTTGATAGCAGAATATTCCCAATGCAAAGTGATTTATACGCAAATTTAAAAGTGAGTAAAAATACTGATATGTATCTTAAGATTGATACAAGTCCTTTTAAAAAAAATGAATTTTTTGTATTATTTAAAAATGTGTTTGACAAAACATGGATAAAGATAGGTCAGACGCTTCCTGCATATGGATTAAAACTTGATGACCACACATCATTTATAAGAGGTGGGAATAGAACATCCTTGACAGAAAATACAATAGATGAAGGATTGTTTTTTGATCCATTAAACAGTACTAATCCAATTTCTATTGAAACAGGAGTAAGCATAAATAATAATGTTCGTTTAAATATGTCCATTGCTAATGGATTTATAAAAACAAGTGATGAAGAAATGTTAAATTCTTCTATTACATTAAATTATTTTAAAAAATTCCATAAATTTTCACTTATGTCAGGATTTAGTATTATGAATGAAAAAGATATTAAATCTAATGGTATCTTTGGAGGATTCTCATTTGATAAACTGACTGTCTCTTTTGAATTTGATGAAGTGAAAAATTGGTTAGATTTTTATACATCAAGAGCTGGATATACCCAGTTTGTATATAAAGCAATGCAAGGTTTTCACTTAATAGCAAAGTATGATTATTTTGATAGACATATAGAATATTCTTCAGGGAATATTTCAAGATATTCTGCAGGTTTTGAAGTTTATCCATTGAATATTCTTGAAATAAAATTTCAAGTAAGAAAAAATGAAATAGAAAATCATTTAACTGAACTTGATTTAAATACTGAATATCTCATTCAAGTTCATACTTGGTTTTAGGAGTTGATGAAATGAAATGCTTAATTATACATTTAATCTTTTTATCATTTATTTTTTCAAATACGTTTAAAAATGTTCAAGTCCTTGATATAGAATCACGGTCTGAAATGAAAAAATACATGAAATCTATAAGTAAAGATTTAGGAGTAAAATGTAGTCATTGCCATAATATGGATGACAAGTCTCTTGATACTCCAGAAAAGGATATAACAAGAGAAATGATTAAATTAACAAAATATTTAAATTCTTTATTAAATGTGCAAATTGTAGACAGTTCCTCTAATAGAACATTTATCACCTGCTGGACATGTCATCATGGGAGTCTAGAACCTGCACATAAAAATCCTGAGGATAATTAAATGATATATGAAAAAGAAATGTATCATTTTTTAATTCTTCATTTTCCAATTGCTCTATTTTTCACTGCTTATGTTCTTGATATTGTTGGATATATAAAATCAGATAGTTTAGTACAAAGATTTAGTTATTGGAATTTGATTATGGGATTGTTTTGGGGCGTTTTATCAATAGTCTCTGGGTTTATTACAGATCAAGATATAGGTCATATGAATTCACCATTCCCAGTTTGGACTACGCATGGAACGCATATGATAATAGCTGTAGCTTTATTTCTATTAATTATAATTATTAAATATTTAAATAAAGAAGAAAAACTACATATTCCAGAAAAGTTTATTTTATTCATTCATACTCTTGTAATAATGTTTTTTATTCATGGTGCACATATAGGAGCAAGACTCGCTGATAGATTATGAATATTTTAATATTGCTATCATTGTTATTAATCGTTAGTTGTGATAATAATTCTATAAAAACCTATTCAATTCCTAAACAGAAAATTGCTTTAGTAGAAAATGCAGTTAGTAATGCAACTAATTTATTTAATTGGGCAATCCCAGATCATTGGGAAAAAGGAACAGTTTCTTCAATGCGACTTGCTAGTTATAATATCCCATATAATGGTGGACTAGGAGATCTCTCTGTAACTAATTTTGGAGGTGATGCTGGAGGAGTTTTAGCGAATGTTAATAGGTGGAGAGGACAATTAAATTTATCTCCTTTAACTATTGATAAACTGGAAAATGAAATGCATCTAGGACAAAGTAGTTTGAGCGAGTTTAAAATGTTTAAAATATTAAATCCAGAAGATGAATCTTCTGCTTTTTTATGTTCTATATTTGAGATAGGACATAGTACAGTTTTTGTAAAATTAGTTGCTTCTATCTCAGGAATTAATCAATTAGAAAAAGAATTTGAGAAGTTTTGTTCCTCATTTATTATAAATGATAAATAGAAAATATATTAAATTTTTAGGTTCTCCCAAAATATTTGTATTTACTGTTATATGGTTGATGATACTAGTATTTGTTGGTACTATTGTTCAGAAAAACATTGGTTTGTACGCAGCGCAGCAACAGTATTTTTCAAGTTGGTTTAAATTTGTAGGCCCTTTTCCATTCCCAAGTGGTAAGTTGACTATGTTAGTTTTGTTTCTTAATCTATCCTGTTATTTTTTTAGACCAAATATTTTTTCAAAAGGAAAAATAGGTATTACAATCACGCATTCTGGTGTTATTATGATGCTTCTTGGTGGCGGTCTTACGTCACTTTTTAGTGTAGAAGGGAATATAGTAATAGATGAAGGTTCAGAATCTAATTTTTTTGAAAGTTACTATTTAAAAGAATTTCTGATTGTTAATACAACAGACTTAGAGGAAGACCTTTTTACAGTGTTTGATAATAATATTCTTTATAAGAATAATACATTGGAGCACAATACAATTCCTTTTTCAATTGAGATTTTAGATTTTTATGACAATTGTAAACCAGCAAGGAAAATCTATCAAAGTGAAGGGGGATTTCAAGGAATGGCAAAGAATTTCTTTCTTCAGGAATTAGATACAGAAAAAGAGTTTGAAAAAAATATTCCAGGTATAATATATAAATTAATAGGGGCTGGTGAAAATGATGGAATATATATTAACTATGTAGGTCAGCCTATAACTGAGAAGCTCAATTACAATGAAGAATCATATCTTCTAATATTACGAAGACAGAGAACATATTTGCCATTTCATCTAGAATTGATTGATTTTAAAAAGATTTTACATCCCGGGACTAATATAGCAAAAAGTTACAGTTCTGAAATAAACCTTATAGAGGATGATGTAGCAAGAAGAGTCCTAATTGAAATGAATGAACCTCTTAGGCATAGAGGGTACACATTTTATCAAGCTTCTTTTATTGAAGATGGAATGAAAGAAACTACAGTGCTTGCAACGGTTAAAAATCATGGGAGACTATTTCCTTATATATCAACGATAATTATGTGTGTTGGTCTATTGATCCATATGTTATCAGTGCTATCAAGAAGAATAAAAAGAGGTAGTGCTAGTTAATGAAAAAAATATTTTTCATATTGCTTCTTGCACTATCATCTATTTTATCAAATACTTTCACTTTTTATGAATTGCCAATTCAGGAAAATGGAAGAATAAAACCTTTAGATACATATTCTAGAAACCAGCTTCTTAGATTTTATGGAAAAAGGATTATAAAGGCTGAAGATGGGAAGAAACTTTTAGCAATAGATTGGATGAAGAAGCTATTTGTTGAAAGTAAAAGTGAAAATTCAAGGAAAATATTTAATATTCGCAATCCAGAGGTTGCTTATAGTATAGGGCTTGAAAAGAATGAAAATCATAAATATAGTTTTTTAGATGTGATAAATGGTTTTAAGGAAAATCAAAAACTTCTTGAATCTTTGGAAAATAATACAGATGATGAACATACTCTTGTAGAAAAACAAATTATAGAAATATATCAAAATGTAATTTTGTTTGATGAATTATCTCATTCTATGTTTTGCTTTCTTCCTATTATAAAAGTAGAAAATAAAACTCTTATAGAATATCTTGGTGTTCCTGAATATGATTCAAGAGTTAGTTACTCATTTTTTATGCGAAATATTGATAAATTTAGAGTTCTTCTTGAAGATCTTATTGAAACAGATGAAGAAAAATGGAATGAATCACACTTAGAACTTAGTGAAATAGCACTTCAGTTACAAAGCTTAACTCAATATCATTATGCTCAAACTTTAAAAATTATTCCTGCTTTTGAATTTGATGAAAATGAAAGATGGTTTTCTCCATGGGAGTTGATGGATGGGAGACCATTAAATGTATATCAGGTAAATATCATTATTGCCTATGAAAATTTAATTCGTGGGCTTATAGATAATAATATTGAAGAAGTAAACTCTCAATCCAAAAATATTATATCTATTATTGAAAATTATGACGATAGCTTTAATAGCAGTCTTTTAACTAAAGAAACCTCATTTAATAAAATGAATATTTTTCTATATAGTTTGATTTTCTATATGATGTCATTTTTAATCGTAGGGTTAAATTGGATGTATGCTAACACGCTTTTTAGAAAAGTTTCTTTAGGGGTTATTTCATGTGGCTTTTTGCTTCATGGTTTTGGTCTTTTATCTAGGATGGTTATTATGCAAAGACCTCCTGTTTCTACTTTATATGAATCTATTTTATTTGTTTCATTTATTTTAGTTTTATTTGCTTTAATATTTGAATTAATAAGAAAAGATACAATAGGTATATTAATAGGAGTAGTAGGCGGGTCGCTTCTTCATTTTGTGGGATTTAAATATGCTGCTGATGGTGATACTCTAGGGATGCTCGTTGCTGTTTTAAACTCTAATTTTTGGCTTGCTACTCATGTAACTACAATAACAATTGGATATGGCGTTTCACTTGTTGCTGGATTAATGGGACATATTTATCTTTTGCTAGCCTTTTTCAAACCAAAAGATAATAATGAATTGAATAAAATATTTAATAATATGTATGGTCTCACTTTGATCGGACTGTTTTTTACTATGTTTGGAACAATTCTTGGAGGAATTTGGGCAGATCAATCATGGGGAAGGTTTTGGGGCTGGGATCCTAAAGAAAACGGAGCTCTCCTTATTGTTTTATGGCATTTAATGATGTTGCATTTAAGGATTTCTGGATTTATTAGACCTCTTGGTTATGCTTATTTTCTATCCTTAATTAATATAGTCGTTGTATTAGCTTGGTTTGGAGTGAACCTTCTTAGTGTTGGATTGCATAGTTATGGATTTACTGATAATGTTGCTTCAAATTTAGTTGCATTTATATCTATTGAATTGATTTTTACAACAACAATGTATTTTTTAGTGAAAAACAGAAAAACATACAATCCTAAAAGTTGATTTTTTAATTCTGCAAATGACTAATATTTAACATCTTAAGCTAGAAGTGATCCATTGGGAACTTTCTTATCAGGAATAGCAAGTACAACAGATGAATTAACTTTATAAAATCCAGTAATTAAACATTCGGAAATAAAAGGTCCTATTTTTTTAGGGGAAAAATTAACAACAACAATAACTTGTTTGTTTATAAGCTCTTTTTTTGAATATAAATCTGTAATTTGAGCGCTTGATTGTTTGATACCAATTTTTTTACCTAAGTCTATTTTAATTTTATATGCTGATTTTATAGCTTCGGGAAAATCATTGACTTCAATAATTGTCCCTATACGCATTTCAATTTTCTTAAAATCATTCCATGTTATATTTTCATTCTTCATTTTTAGATTAGTTTATATAAATATATATTTTATTAGAAATGATGATCCTATTAATATTACTGCAATAATAAATGTTAAAATAATTATTTTGTATATTTTTCATTGTTTTCAAAAAATTTCTCTAATTTCGGTTTTATAACAAACATACAGTACGGTTGATTTGGATTATCATTATAATAATTTTGGTGATAATCTTCTGCAATATAGAATTTTTCTAGTTGCTTTATTTCAGTCACTATAGCACTTTTAAATGCGTTGTTATTTTCTAATCTATCTTTATAATTAATTGCTAACTCTTTTTGTTTATCTGTAGTATAAAATATAGCAGATCTATATTGTGTTCCAATATCTGCTCCTTGCTTATTTAATGTAGTTGGGTCGTGATTCTCCCAAAATGTCTTAAGAAGAGTTTTAAAGGGTATAATTTTTGGATTAAATGTTATTTTGCATACCTCTACATGTCCAGTATCTCCTGCACAGATATCTTTATATGTTGGATTTTTTGTATGCCCCCCTGTATACCCAGAAACTACTTTATATACTCCATTTAGGTGCAAAAATATTGCTTCTACACACCAAAAACAGCCAGCTCCAAATACTGCAACGCTCATTAATTGTCCTTTTTTTTACCTTTATATAAGTTAAAAACAAATAAAAATATAAAAAAATAATTTAAAAATAAGTAAAAATGTCATTAATTTACATTGAATAAAATAAGACAATATGGCAGATTTTAATTTAGTTTCTGATTATTCTCCAGCTGGGGATCAACCACAGGCGATAAAAAAACTGACTTTAGGACTTGAAGATGATATTAAAAATCAGGTTTTAATAGGCATTACTGGTTCAGGGAAAACATTTACAATGGCAAATGTAATCCAAAAAGTTCAAAAGCCCACGTTAATTTTATCACATAATAAAACCTTAGCTGCGCAACTGTATGGTGAATTTAAATCTTTATTCCCAAATAATGCTGTTGAATATTTTATTTCTTATTATGATTATTATCAACCAGAGGCCTATTTGCCAGTTACTGACACCTATATTGAAAAAGATTCATCTATAAATGAAGAAATTGATAAACTCAGGATAAAAGCTTCAACTTCATTAATGTCTCGAAGTGATGTTATAGTTATTGCAAGTGTAAGTTGTATTTATGGCGTTGGCTCTCCAAAAGAGTATTCTGAATTATTATTCTCTATAAATAGAAATGATTGTATTGATTCAAAAGAATTTTATAAATCCCTAGTAAATATACATTATTTAAGAAACGATTTAGTCCTTGAACCTGGAACTTTTAGAGTAAGAGGTGATGTGGTAGATGTTTTTCCAATTTATGATGAGCATCCAATTCGAATAGAATTTTTTGGTGATGAAGTTGAAAAGATTTATATCTTTAATCTTCTGACTGGAGAGATAATTATGGATTTAGAATTAGTGACTTTTTATCCATGTAAAAACTTTGTAACTACAGATAAGAGCCTAAAAAAAGGAATAGAGTTAATTAGAAAAGAATTAGGTTCTAGATTGAAATATTTTAGAAATGAAGGAAAGTTGTTGGAGGCGCAACGTCTTGAACAAAAGACTTTATATGATATTGAAATGATGATGGAAATGGGATATTGTTCAGGTATAGAAAATTATTCTAGGCACCTAGATTCAAGAAAAGAAGGTCAAAGGCCTTATTGTTTACTTGATTTTTTCCCTGAAGACTTTTTAATGTTGATTGATGAGTCTCATGTAACATTGCCTCAATTAAGAGCAATGTATAATGGTGATAGATCTAGAAAATCTACTTTAGTAGAGCACGGTTTCAGATTGCCTTCAGCACTAGATAATAGACCCATGAAATTTGAAGAATTTTCAGAAAAAATCGATAGAACCATTTTTATTTCAGCAACACCATCAGATTATGAGTTATCTTTATCGCAAAATAATATTGTTGAACAAATTATAAGACCTACAGGTCTGCTTGATCCAGAAGTGAATGTAATTAAAACAAAAGGACAGATTGATCATTTAGTTGAAAATATAAAAAAAGTAGTCAAACGAAATGAACGTGTTTTAGTTACAACGTTAACAAAAAGAATGTCAGAGAATCTAACTGATTATATGAAATCTTTAGGCGTTAGGTGTGAATACATGCATAGTGAGATTGATTCAATAGAGAGAGTGAAAATATTAAGAGGATTACGATTGAAACATTTTGATGTTCTTATAGGAATTAATTTATTAAGAGAAGGTTTAGATTTACCAGAAGTATCTCTTGTCGCTGTCATAGATGCAGATAAGGAAGGTTTTTTGAGATCACGATCCTCTTTAATGCAGGTTGCTGGTCGAGCTGCTCGTAATATAAATGGAAAAGTTTTTCTATATGGTGATAGAATTACAGATTCAATGAAGCATTTAATTGATGCAACAAATAGAAGAAGAAAAATTCAAATTAATTATAATAAAAAAAATAATATTATCCCAGAAACAATAATAAAAAATATAGAAGAAATAAGATTAAGTACAGTTGTTGCTGATAAAGATATTGATGAAATTATTACTTCAAGTGATAATATTGAATTTTCTAATTTAGATAAAATGGAAAGTAAAGAGATGGCTAAGGATATTGAGAGAAAAATGTTAAATTATGCTAAAGAACTTCAATTTGAAAAAGCTGCTTTACTTAGAGACCAATTAGAAAAAATTAAAGATAAAGAAAATAGATGAAATATAATGTGTTAATATTAGGTTCTGGAGGTAGAGAGCATGCAATTGTATGGGCCCTCTATAATGATCGAAAAATTAATAAAATATATTGTGCTACAGGTAATGCTGGAACTTCAGAGTTTGCAGAAAATGTTACCATAGATATTTTAAATAATAAAGAAATATTAGACTTCGTATATAATAATAAGATTGATATAACAATTGTTGGTCCAGAACAACCGCTTGAAAATGGTATAGTTGATTATTTTGAAATGAATAATAAATTAATTTTTGGTCCAAATAAATTTTCAGCACAACTAGAAACAAGTAAGCTTTTTGCTAGAAATATTATGGAAAAATACAATATCCCTCAGCCAGCTTTTTTTGAATGTAAAACGGAAGAGGAAATTTTATCTGTTAGAAGTCAGTTAGGTTTGCCATTAGTATTAAAAGCTGATGGGCTAGCGGCAGGAAAAGGAGTATTGATTTGTAATAATGATATAGAATTAGAAAGAGCAATTGATGATATGTTGATAGATAAAAAGTTTGGTGATGCTGCAAATAAAGTGTCAGTTGAAGAATTTTTGTATGGTGAGGAAGTATCTATATTTGCCATATGTGATGGAAAGGAATATAAAATAATAAATTCAGCTCAAGACCATAAAAGAGCATTTGATAATGACAAAGGTCCAAATACTGGTGGTATGGGCGCATATAGTCCAGCTCCAATTTTTGATAATATTTTAAAAAGAAAAGTTGAAGATAAAATTTTAAAACCAATTTTAAAAGCTATGTCAAAAGAAGGCTCTCCATATAAAGGATTTTTATATTTAGGGTTGATGATTTCAGATGGGGATCCATATGTCATAGAATTTAATGTTAGGTTGGGAGATCCTGAAGCCCAGGTTTTAATTCCTCTTTTTGATTCTTCAGTTTTTGATATGATGCTAGCCTCAATAAATGAAAAAATACATGAAATTAATATTAAATTAAAAAATAGATTCGCTGTTACTGTTGTTCTTGCATCTAAAGGATATCCGGAAAGATATAATAAAGGGATGGAAGTAAATGGATTAAGTAAAATAAATGATAGTATAGTTTTTCATGCAGGTACAAAAATACAAGATGGTAAGATTTTAACTTCTGGTGGTAGAGTTATCAATGTCGTTGGTGTTGATGAACACTTAGATGAGGCTATAAAAAAAGCATATTTATTAGCAGAAAAAATAAATTTTGAAAATAAGTTTTACAGAAAAGATATTGGTTCTAAAGCTTTCAAATACTACAATAAAAGGAAACAATAATTATGATTGATTTAGAAAAAATAAAGAGATCTGTAGGAATTATTGGTGAATCTGATGAAATGATAGAAATGCTTACTTTGATAGGACAAATAGCAAATACAGATATTTCAGTCTTAGTAACTGGAGACTCAGGTTCAGGAAAAGAGATGGTTGCTAAAGCAATACATAGAAACAGCAAAAGAAAGCACGAGAAGCTGGTTACTGTAAATTGCGCTGCGATCCCTAGCGGTATTATAGAAAGTGAGCTCTTTGGTCACAAGAAAGGTGCATTTACCAATGCTTTTAGAGATAAACTAGGTCTACTAGCAGTAGCAAATAAAGGGACGATCTTTCTTGATGAAGTAGATTCTCTTCCGTTGACGGCTCAAGTTAAGTTGCTCCG